>JAJFLN010000831.1 GCA_021772705.1 Candidatus Cloacimonadota bacterium
CCCGGCGTCAGCAGCACTTGCCAGACGCCGGGCTCTACCTCGTCCAGAGCGGCGCCGCAATGTCCCAGATAGTCCAGGAAGAACCGTTCAATCGGGCCGTTGTCCATCGTCGCCGGCCTCCGGGCCCGGATTTGCGTCGGGGGTTACCAGGCCGTCGGAGAAGACGGCCTCGTTTAGCTCGTTCTGGAAGCGCAGGGCCTTCTTCGCCTCGTGGAGCCGGTCGCCGATGTCTTCCAGGGACTGTCTGGCGCCAGCCTCATCGGCGGCGTTCGCCCACGCCTCGAAGACCAGGTCGTCGAATCGGGAATCTTCCTCCATGTCACCCAGGATCAGGTCCATCTCGCCGACGACGAGCTCGAAGAGGTTGAGCTTCCTCTCGAGCACGTCGATCAGGTCGTGTTCGAGGGTGCCTTGGGCCACCAGGTTGGTGACGTGCACCTCCCGGGTCTGGCCGATGCGGTGGAGTCGACCGAGCCGCTGCTCGATACGCATGGGGTTCCATGGGAGGTCGAAGTTGATCAGGTTGCGGCAGAACTGAAGGTTGCGTCCCTCGGATCCGGACTCGGTGCAGACGAGGAGCTGCACGTCGTTCTGGAAGTCGTCGACGGCCCGGTCCTTCTGTAGCCGGGTCATGGTGCCGTCGAAGCGCCGGTACGTGAAGTGAGCCTCCTCGAGGTGGCCGCAGAGGTGCTCGACAGTGGCGAGAAACTGGGAGAAGATCACTGCCTTCTCTCCACCGAGTTCATGGAGAACCTGCAGAAGCCGCTCGGTCTTGGAGGGGAGCGGAATGCTGCCCATGAGTTCGAAGATCTCCGACACGTCCTGATCGCTGCGGCGCGCCAGCGCCGAGGCCAGAGCCGCTGGCGAGGAGCCCGCCAGGAGCTGCAAGCTCTTCAGACGAGTCCGGGCGGGGCCCGGCTTCTCGAGGGCGTAGCGGCCGCGGACGAGCTCCGTGACCTTGCTGTAGAGCCGGCTCTCGCCGCCGGAAGGAAGCACGACGAGAGTCCTGGCGCGACGCGGTGGGAGCTCGAGGCCCGTATCGCTCCGGCGGTTGCGAATCATGACGCTGCCCAGCAGATCCCGGAGCTCCGTCACGTTTCGAGCGCCATCGGGTGCGGAGAACCTCTTCTTGAACTCCCTCGCCGTGCCGAGCTGGCCTGGCTTCAGGAGCGTGACAAGACTGAAAAGGTCGCTCAGGTCATTCTGGATCGGTGTGGCCGAGAGCAACAGAAGGAACCGGCGTTTCATCTCGCTCACGAGCTTCCAGGACTTCGTCGAGGAGTTACGGAGATGGTGGGCCTCGTCGACGATCACGAGGTCGTAGGATTGAGAGAGAATCGCGCTGCGATGTGGCTGTCTACGCGCCGTCGCCAGCGAAGCCACGAGGGTCCGGAACTGGCTCCAGGCACCGGCGCCGGCTCGAAGGAACTCCGGATCGTCCTGGGTCACCACGGCGATCCCGAAGTGCCTCCGGAGCTCCTCGCCCCACTGGCCGACCAGCGAGGGTGGCGTCAGCACGAGAGTCCGTCGTACCAGGCCCCGGGACAGATACTCCTGAAGTACCATGGCCGCCTCGATCGTCTTCCCGAGACCCACCTCGTCGGCGAGGATGGCTTCTCCCCGCATCGGACCGATGACGCGCCGCACCACGCGCCTCTGGTAATCGAAGGGAACCATTTCCCGCATCAGGCTCTCGCTCACAAGCACGTCCAGGGCCTGGGAGAGAGAGAGCTCGATCGCCGACTCATGAAGCCGGGTGGGCAGACCGCCTGTCCTGATCGGCGAGACGGCCTTCGCCATCAGCTCTCGGGCACCCGGATGGATCGCCATCCCCTCCGGGACGGCCCCACCAGGACCCGCGCCGCCGGCAACCACATCGGGTCTGACCAGACTCAACACCGTCGAGGGCTCCAGCTTCTCCAGCCGCAGCATCAGGCTCAGGCTGTCGTCGCCGACCAGACGCCCCAGCCCGTCGCCGGAGAGGATCTCTCCAGCGGCGTCGGGCCGCAGAACCACCTCCTCCCCGCTCTGCGGCAACGTCAAGAGGATGGTGTCCGGTCTCCCCAGCAGCTTCCAGAGGGGACCGGCTCCGGAGTCGAACGGCAAGCTATCCAGGCCAATCCACTCGGGGTCGACGTCAATCTCCAGAAGATCTCCCCGCCGAGGAACCGGAGAGCTGCTGGAGACCGGACGGGTCGAAGTCTTCGCTGAGGAACCCATGACGACCCGCCCATTTTCTCATACCGGAGGAGACAGAACCAGGCCGGGAACGCCCCCCACCAAGGTCACGTCAAAATTCCATCCGGTGAAATCGCGCGAGGAGGCGAGCGGGCCCCCTCGGTTGTCGTCTCGGGCTCTGTCGAACAGGCTGCTCCAATTTCTTCAATCTTCGACCGCGAAGGTGGCGTATCACCACCTCGCTCCGAGGTTGAGCACCGATCCCTCCTATGGAGCAGTAGCCCCTCGAACAGTCGAATCAGGATCTGGAGTCTCTCTTCGATCACGTCATTGGCGGCCTCGACCAACTCGAGGCTGAGGCCGATACCTGACTTGAGTGCCAGCTTGTCGCCAGCCTTCGCAGCAACGGCTGCCTGTCGAATTCCATCGGCTATCAGTGTGAGTGTCTTCGGGCTGCCGTCGAGATCTTCCAGATCCGACCAGGTTCTGGTCAGGTGCTCGGCGCTTGATGATTCGCGTCGTTAGGGGCCGCGCGGGAATCAATGCGCAGAAGTCGCGCCCAGATTTGGGGCAGATTCGGTTGGTTCGACTGAGCGGGACCGGAGGCGTAGTGGGCTACGTCGAGGATTCCGCGATTGAGGAGCGGTCGAAGACGGCCTGAAGATGGGATGCGAAACTGCGTAGTTATTCTTGCGCGGCCCAGTGGCCGCGCCGGCAGCAAGCTCCAGATGATCGCGCCGGTGAAGGAGTTCACCTCCAGGCGAAGAACTCGCCGTTTGTACTACCGGCTCGCGATCGTGGCCGGCAAGGCGACTCCTTGGCGGTTACGTGTGTCAGGCAACGAGACATCCGGACGAAGTTTCCACGGGCGGGAGGACAGCAATTGTGCCACCGATAGCGTGACTGAATTCGCCGCGGGCACGAAGATCGATTGCCCCGGCTTACGGCGCGATGCGAAGGGTTGCGGCCTGGCCGGTGAGGCCACCGCGAGGGCTCTCACCCTTCAGGTTCAGGCTCACTTCATCCCATGGCCGTGCGTGCGGTCCTCGATGATCCCCCAGGAATCCTGAGGCAATTCGGACTTGGCCCAACCCTTGCCAGGGGAAGAGCGTGCAATGAGGAGGTCCGCCGGTCCTTCCAGGCACGTGAGCCACGCGCCACTGATACGGTCGGGCGCGAACATCGAAGGGAATTCACCAATGAATATCGACAAAGCGGGAGTCCTCCGGACGAACAGGCCCGGGGCGCGGAATGCAGGCCGGTGCTTCAGCATTCTGGCCGCGATCCTGCTGTCCGCCTTCGCCGTCTCGGGATGCGGTACGGTCACCGAGACGACCACGGTCATCCGAGAAACCTCAACAGTGCCCGTCGCTGGACCCGCCGGGTCGGCGGGCGCCGCCGGTGAGACCGGTGAGACCGGCAAGACCGGCAAGACCGGCAAGACCGGCGCTACGGGGGCGCAGGGCGCCGAGGGCTCGGGCGGTCCGGCAACGGTCATCGTGACGCCCGCTCCGGAGTAACTCTGACCGGACGCGGACATGACAACGTCAGTAGCGCCGTGGGACCCGTTGTATCGGTTGGGATCACCTTCCTCGATACCGGATCGGCGCGTTGCGCGCTCAACTTCAGACCGACCGGAGAACTCCGGCTCGGGCTCACCGTGCTCCGGACAAAGTTCCGGGGCGGAAGGTACGTTCATATGAATAGACCGATTCTTCTCGCAATCTCCTGCCTGCTGGTACCGGGGGCTGTCTTCTCGGAGCAGCGCCCGGAACAGCTCAGGGTGGTCTCCGCCGCTAAGCCGGCCGCCGAACACTCCGTCGCGGCGCCCGGGACGGTGGGTAGCAACACCACGCTCACTCTCGGCGGAAAGGTGGACCTGCACATCCTCGGAAGTCCGACTCTCACGACTCCCGATGGCGTCGTCTATCGTCTGGTCGGGGAACAGGCGTCGACGATCGAGCAGCTCAAGCGGATCGACGACAAGGTGATCGTGGTCGCTGGGCAAGTGCTGGAGGACGAAGGCGAGCCGTCGCTGCACCTCTCGGTCCTCTCCTTCTGGGTCGTGGGCACATCGAGTGCGATAGGCGCCATACCCGCCGGAGCCACCGGCGAGGCCGCCCAGGTAACGCCGAGCCTCACGGTGCGCGGCGCCTTGGGCACGAAGCTCATAGGCAAACCGGATCTGACCACTCCTGACGGCACGATCTACAAGCTGATCGGACCCCAGGTGGCCACACTGGAAGAGCTCAAGGGCCTCGACAAGGGGCTCATCGAGATCAACGGACAGCTCATCAGCAATGACGGGCGCATGGACATCGTCGTGATGTCGTTCCGCCTGCTGAACACCGCCGGCGGTCCCGACGGCAGAGGCGCCATCGGAACAGCCTTGCCGAACGACGGCGCCTTCTCGAGCGCCATGGAACCCTCCGTCACCTTTGAGGGCGTGCTGTCCACCAGCATGATAGGGCAGCCCGATTTGCGAACCAGCGAAGGAAAGCTCTATCGCCTCATCGGGCCCGAAGTCTCTGTCATCGGAGCGACCGAGGGGATCGACGGCAAGACCGTGACCGCCACGGGCCAGGTGATAACGAACGGGAAGCACGAGAACCTCGTCGTCAGCTCCTTCGCGGTGCTGTCGCCTCAGCCGGCCCCGCCGCCCGCCCGGCAGCATCCTGCGCCGCTGCTGAATCCCGCGACGGGAGCGCCACCGGTGGCCGCCCCCGCGGATGTGCAGAACGCACCTCTGGCGACGCCGAAGCTCTGATACGGTCGTAACAATCTCGATCCGGGCCAGGTCCATCGGCCAGGTCCGGATCGAGGCTGAGCCAGAAAGTCGACATTGAGGCCGTCCCCGAAGATGGCTCCGCCCTCGTTGTTCCATGAGACGACTCCAGGCAACCTCCTCCTGAATCAGTCCCTCTGGCAGGTTCCCGCCCGGCAACCGGATCAGCTCGACGCGACCGTAACCGGACGGGCTACACCGAGCCCCCAGGTGTTACTCCGGCAGCACCTGGAACCTGACTTCGCAGCGTGCACACTCGTTGGCCCGGCAATTGCGAGAGAAGCTCCTTTGGCGTCTATCGCCCAGAATGGCCGGCTAAGGACCCGCGCAAGAACAACGACGCAGTTTCGCATCCCAACTGCAGGCCATCTTCGGTCGGTCCTCAATCGCGGAATCCTCGACGTAACCCACTACGCTTCCGGTCCCGCTCGCTCGAACCAGCCGAACCTGATCCAAATCTGGGCGCGACTTCTGTGAATACATTCTTGCGCGGCCCCTAACGATCTCGAAAGCTGATGCAGCTGAAGGAGCATTGCACATGACAGAGAACAGCGGAAGCAACGGCGGGGACGCTCCTAGGAAGATCGGACGCGGCGCCGGACGCCCTTGCGTAGCGGGAGAAGCCCGCCACGGTGGAAACTGTGGGCAGGTGGGTCGCCTCCGGCGCTTCGGGTCCACCGAGACGACCTGTCTGCTGTCG
>JAJFLN010000832.1 GCA_021772705.1 Candidatus Cloacimonadota bacterium
GGACCCTATTTCCTGTGGTCCTCGTGCTGCGGGGGGGTCTTGGGCTATTTGGGGCCCTGTGGTGTGTCCCCGGATCCCCCGTTGCCCGACATGCACCCTCGGGGGAGGGGGAATGCTGGTGACAGCAATGCGAATCTGGCAAGGAAAATGTTCGAACTTTCGGGTCATGCAATAAAGATCCATAACCATGCACGCCTGCTTGGCGGGCTGTGACATGACCCCTCGGTGGCGAAGATCAGCCATGAGGATAGACAATTCATTCATAGATCGTCCCCATATTTGTTTTGGTTGTCCGAAACCAGGGCGGTTTTGGATTGCGCTGGATTGTCATGATCTCAGGCCTGAATTGACCTCGACCGGCGCCTCCGCTGCTTGACGTATGGGAAATACAGCCTATAATCGGGCATCTTCTGGCAACTGGCCAGACGGGAGAGTTACCTTATGACGAAGAGATTCCTGACAGTATTCCTGCTCAGTCTCATGACCGTCGGTCTGACGGGCCGCGCCGAAGCGGCTCGCAAGCCGGATTCCATCGCCGCCTACTTTGCCCCTCGACCTGTGGGGCACCCGCAAGGCCTGGACCGGAAGTTCATAGCTTTCGTGGACAAGGCTGAGCGAACCCTGGATGGCGCCTTTTACGATATCGACCACGAGCCCTTCGTCGATGCCTTTGTCCGGGCAGCCGACCGGGGCGTACGGATACGGCTGGTCATTGATGACGGTACCTACTATGCGCGCTACCGGGACGGAAGCCCCGATACGAGTCGGCTCAGCGATCTGACCCGGACCCTGAGGGAGAGCGGCATTCAGGTGCGCATGGACAATGGCCGCAGTGCCCTGATGCACAACAAGTTCGCGATCATTGATGGAAAGCACGTCTGGACAGGATCGTTCAATCTGACCGGCTCCTATGCCCGAAACTGGAACAATGCTCTCGAGATTGGCAGTCGATCACTGGCCAAGGTGTACAGCCAGCAGTTCCGGGAGATGTACTCAGACGGACACTTCGATTCTCTGTCTCCCAGTACTCCCTGGGAGCAGATGGGGCGCATCGGAGAGACTCGTTTCGAGGTTCTCTTTGCCCCCGAAGATCGTCCGGGGGAGAGGGTTCTGGAAATCCTGGCAGGGGCGCGGCACTCGATTCACTTCATGCAGTTCGCTTTCACTTCTGACGCCATATCGGATCTGCTGGTGGAGATGAAAGAGGCCGGTGTGGAGGTTTCGGGCATCGTGGATCACACGCTCTACAGGAGCACGGGCCCCTACGGCGAGTTCGCCAAATTGACCCGGGCCGGCGTGCCGACCCTGGTCAAGAGCGGCACCGGAAAGTATCACCACAAGGTGTTCCTCGTCGACGCCGGCACCGAGAACGGCATCGTGCTCACGGGTTCCGTCAACGCTTCTTCCAGCGGGGACCGGACCAACAATGAGAACATGATCATCCTCCACTCGCCAGCCCTGGCCAGGAAGTATCTGAAGAACTTCCAGAAGGACTTCGGCGAGACTTCGACCGTGGCGGCCCGCTGCAAGGTCAAGGGCCGGGCCATCGCCGGGAAGAGACTGGGCCGGGCAAACCTCCACCTCGCTTCGAAGGGACGGGCGGCGGAGCGAATTCGAATCGAGATGCCTCCTCGCTTTCCGAGCAGCGGTCCCATGCCTTCCGTGGAGATCTACCGGGACGGCGAAGTGGTCACGGAAGAGATGGAGTTGACCCAGGATGGAAGGGACATCCTGATCCGCCATCTCGGCGAGCGCGACTCCCATGAAGGGGACTCGGAGCTTCGAATCGAGCTGCGGGGGCTCTGGCTCGGCCAGATACCCGGCGTGTACAACTTCTACGTCTCCGTGGCCCATGATGCCGGCGAGCCGCTGCTGCCCCTCCGGTATCAGCCCACGTTGAACGTGCAGGCTCTGCCCGACGAAGCGGTGGACTGACCCATCGGACTGGACCCCTTTGGGCACGAGGATTGCCGTGTTTGTCCTGGATGCGGGCATCCATAGTGGGGCGAACGGATCCGGAATAGGCCAGGGGACCCCCTACGGGACATGCACCCGTCCTGGGGTACAAAGTTGATTGACCTACGCCGTCCGTGCCAGGATGGCAGTCAACAGCTGGGTCCCGAACATGGTCTTCTTCAGGAGAGTTGCGATCGTCGGTGGCGGCACGATGGGCCAGGGAATTGCCCATGTCACCGCCGCTTCAGGCATTGATGTCATCCTCGTCGAGATCTCCGAGGCCCGGGCCGTACAGGTTCGGGAAGAGATCGAGGCCCGCCTCGATGCGGAGATCGCCAAGTGGGGAATGACGCCCTCCGAGAAGCGTGCTGTCCTGAGTCGAGTCCGGGTGACGGCGGACAAGTCGTTCGTCGGCGAGGTAGACCTGATCATCGAGTCCGTCCCGGAGAAGCTCGAGCTGAAGCAGCGCATATTTGCCCAACTCGAAGAAGACTTCGGGCCCGAGGTTATCAAGGTGACCCACACGGGAACCCTGTCAGTCAGCGAGATCTCTCAGGTCCTGAAGAATCCGGCGGCTGCCATCGGCCTGCACTTCCTAGCCCCCGCCCATCTGGTCCCGGTCGTAGAGCTTGTCCGGGGTCTGGCCACATCGGACAAGACCTTCGAGACGGTCCGGGAGCTGATCAAGACTCTGGGGAAGAAGCCCGTCGAGGTCACGGAGTATCCGGGCTACATCACCACTCGAGGCATCGTCCCCATGCTCAATGAGGCCATGTACATGGTGATGGAGGGCGTTGCCAAGTCCGAGGACGTGGACGCGGCCTTGAAGCTCGGTTTCGGATTCGAGCGCGGCCCTCTGGCCATGGCCGATCGCATCGGCCTCGACGAGGTCTTGCTCTGGATGGAGTCCCTGTTCCGGGAACTGGGTGAGATGAAGTACCGGCCGTGCCCCTTGCTCAGAAAGATGGTCCGGGCCGGACAGCTCGGCATCAAGAGCGGCAAGGGCTTCTTCGAGTACGGTGAGAACGACCTATGATCGTCCTGGTCTTCAATTGTGGCTCCAGCTCCGTCAAGTTTCAGCTCTTCGATATGGAGCAGGAGAAGACCCTCGCTTCGGGACTGGTGGAGCGGATCGGCATGGCGGAGGCCACCCTTCACTACGAGCCGGCGGATCGACCCTTCCGGCGAGAGAGTCCCGATGTGCTCGACCACACCGGTGCTGTCGAGGAGATCCTGGCCATCATCAGCGATCCCGCCCGGGACGGCGTGGTTCCCGACAGGTCCATCATCGGCGCCGTGGGCCATCGAGTGGTTCACGGAGGGGAGTGGTTTTCCACCAGTGCCCGCATCGATGAGGACGTGATCGGCCGGATCCGGGAGTGCGTGGATCTGGCGCCGCTCCACAATCCACACAACCTGAAAGGCATCGCCGCGTGCCAGCGAATCCTGCCCACTGTCCCTCAGGTGGCCGTGTTCGACACGGCATTTCACCAGTCCATGCCTCGTGTCGCCTACATCTACGCTCTTCCCTACGTGCTCTACAAACGGCACAAGGTTCGTCGCTACGGTTTCCACGGCCAGAGCCACTCCTACGTCTACAGCCGCGTGCTGGAGCTGCTCGCCCCTCCCAAGCCCTCGGAGCTGCGGGTCATCACCTGCCACCTGGGGAACGGAGCCAGCCTGGCAGCCATCCGGGACGGTCAGGTGCTGGATACCTCCATGGGCATGACCCCCTTGGAGGGGCTCGTGATGGGTACCCGTTCGGGGGATATTGATCCCGCCCTGGTCCTCCATATCATGGGTAAGGAAGAGCTGACTCCCTCTCAGGCCACGACGATGATGAACAAGCACTCAGGGCTCTACGGTATCTCCGGTGTGTCGTCGGACATGCGCGAGGTGATCGGCGAGGCAGAAGCCGATCACACCCGGGCCCAGCTGGCTCTGGATGTCTATTGCCATCGCTTGAGGAAGTACGTCGGTGCCTACGCCGCCGTTCTCGGCGGGCTCGATGCCCTGGTCTTCACCGGTGGCGTGGGCAGTCATTCGGCACTGATCCGCGAACAAGCCTGCCAGGGACTTCAGTTTCTAGGCGTCGATCTCGATGAAACAGCCAACGCCGGAGCCTCCGGTGACGTGGAAGAGTCCATCAGCAAGGCTGGGGCAGCCGCCGCCACCTGGATCGTCCCGACCAACGAAGAGCTCGTCATCGCTCGGGATACGGTCGACATCCTGTCGAGAGGCGAGTCCGGCTAGGAGCAATGCCGGTGAGATAAAATGGATTTTG
>JAJFLN010000833.1 GCA_021772705.1 Candidatus Cloacimonadota bacterium
GAGTCTCGGCTCGATGTACCCGGGGGCTCCGTGCCAGGCGCCCTGTGCCACTGTCGGAGGATGCAGAGGATCCGGACACACGACTGGACCCGAATTCGCCGTCGGCTGCCTGGCCGCCCGGTTACCTCTGTAATGGGGGTCCTGTGGGGTGACCCCGGATCCTCTGCACCCTCCGACAGTGGCACAGGGCGCCTGGCACGGAGCCCCCGGTACATCGAGCCGAGACCCGTGGGGCAGCCGCTCCCGGGCAGCAGGCGAGCCATCAGGCCTGTTCGTCATGCAGGTAGGACGGAACAATTATTCACCCCCCTCGTAGTCATGCCTGGAGGGACTGACTCTTTTGCGCTTCATACATCTGGCTGCTCTGATCATTCTGACCGTCGCGGTCCTGGCGCTCCAGGCTCAGCCCATCGATTTCGGCGGCCTCGAGTCGGCCCGGGACGCCACCAGTGACCCGGCCAGCCGCCTGCCGACGAAAGGTGTCGACATCTCGGGCAGTTTCAATGAGACGTCGGTGGCCGCCGGCAGTTCGATGCAGTTCGGCATGACGGACCAGCGCTATCAGGCCGGGACTCGTCTCCCCGGGGGGCTGACCCTGATTGTTTCCAAGTCCAAGGCGACTTTCCGGGCAGGCGGCGTTCTGCCCGTCACGGCTGACGCCGAGGTCAATGCCGATGCCCGAGCCGACGCATCGGGCCAGTTGAGGATCGACAGCCAGCAGGTCGTGGACGACTTCCTCTCTCAGATCGACGACGTCCCCGGACTGCCTGACGGATTCGATCCCGGTGGCTACGATTTCAACGTGCCCGACGTGACCCGAAACCTGCAGGGCCACGCTGATGGCACTTTCAATGGCACCGGCAAGATTGACAACGTCAGAGGCTCCCTGGAGATCGGCAAGGAGACTCAGGGCGTTCTCGTTGGCATCCCCGTCAAGGGTGTCTCGTTCTTCGCCGGCGCTAAGAAGGTCGAGGAGTACGTCGTCGTCGCCGTCCAGGGATTCGACTATGAGTACAGCTACGATGCCGAGGCCAGCGGCAGCGTCACCGACGTGGACACCGGCGAGACTCGCACCAGCGGCCGCTCTCACAGCGGTGGGAACAAGGGCACGATCAACACGCCGGGTCTGAAGTCCCGGGTCTCGATGGAGTACACTGTGGCCGTTGTCGGAATCGGCTATCGGGGTAAGAGCGGCGGTTTCCACGTTCTGGCCGACCTGGCCTGGTCGGCGCCCAAGTTTGACGCCCAGGGCTACGTGGATGTCGGTCCCCTCAAGCAACTCGAACTCCCGGGACCTCTGAGGGACGTCGATGTGGGTGGCGACTTCCGGATTCGTGGGTTCACGGCCGGGGCCAACGTGAAGCTCTTCACCTTCGCCGGTTACGCCGCCGGAGCCGAGGTCACTACGTTCATGAGCCAGGAGTTCAAGAGTGTGTCCATCGGACTCTCCTATCAGGGCAAGGTCCGGGGTCTGATGGCCAATCAGAACGCCGCAATCGAGGTCGCGTTCAAGCCGACGGACAACACCCGCCTGACCGTCATCGGTGGTGTCCGGGTTCTGTCGTCCTACATGCCCGAGCTGAACAGTTCCACGAGTCGGTCCATGAACCGGGACATCTCGGGAGACTTCGGGGGCCATGAGAACCTGGGGGGCTACGGCGAGCTGGACTACTCGGGCACTTACCAGGGAAGCGGCACGGGAACGGCCAACGCCCATATCAAGGAACGGGAGAAGTGGACCCACGAGATCCAGTACGCTCCCGGATTGCGTCTGGACCTGCTCTCCAGTGGCTGGTCCATCGAGGGCGGCCCGATCCTGAATGAGAAGGGTGACGGAATCGGCGGGCGAGGTGGAGCCGCCTATCGGATCAACGACCAGGTCGAGTTTGGCGCCGCCGTTCACAAGGCCGGCGAGTCTCGTGGCGGGATGCTCCACTTGGGGGTCAACTTCTGAGCCGAAGGCTCCGTCTGTTGTTCCTCGCGGGCTGCGCCGCGTCCACCGGTCTCGTTGCTGCGGCGGCCCCCTCCGCCACGCCGGAGGCGATTCACGGACAGGCCAGAGGCCACCTGGATTCTCAGGACCCCATGGCGGCCAGGCGGGCTCTGGACGTCCTCGAGAAGGGTCTGAAGCCGCACCCTGAATCGGAGCCCCTTCACCGTCTCGCCGGCATCGCGGCCTTTCGTCTGGCAGACCATCGCCGCGCCGCCATCGCCTTCGAGCGCGCCATCCAGCTCGAGCCCGGCTTCGCCTTCAACTACCTGAAGCTCGCGTCCCTTCACGTCTGTGCCACCAAGGAGCTCGATTCCGGGATGGAAGTCCTGGACCGGCTCTGGCGACAGCTGCCCGATGAGATCCCCGCCCGGGAGGAGGCGGCCCGGATGCTGGCCGAGTGCGGCCAGGCCGAGAAGGCGGTCGATCTCTACCTGACCCTGGCCAAGATCGAGCCGGAGCGCAACTGGCTCCACCGGTTTCAGGCCGGCCGGCTTTATCATCAGGCAGGCCTCTACCAGGACGCACTCAAGCTGTTGACCCTGGCCCTGGCCGATGGCCCGAAGGACAGCCCCGAGCTTCCGGCCCAGCTGGGGGCCACCTTCAAGCGGCTCGGTGACAGCAAGCGTGCCATCGAACTCTACCGGCAGGCCCTGGACCGGGCCCCGGGACCGGATCTCCGGAAGCGACTCGAGCAGCAGCTAGCCGAACTGGAGTAGAAAACTCGGGGACACACGTGTGTCCCCTTCTACCGAGGGTTCAGGGTCGCTTCGGCGATTGCGGAGCCGGCTTCGCCGCCTACGTTGTTGGTGTCGACCTTCAGGGCCACGGCGACGATGTTCGGGACCCGGCCGGAGATCTTGAAGGCCTTGCGGTAGTCGGCTTCCACATCCCGCTCGATCTCGATCCACTCGCCGACCCGGGAAGCGCCCTGGCCGACGACGACGTACCAGACGTTCTTCAGCATGGATCGGTCGTTGCGAATGAAGGAGCCCTCGGCGTGGCTGGTTCCCCAGGCGTAGCCGATGGTGTTCGGGACTGCCCAGCCGTCCTTCTTGTCGAAGAGCAGGAAGAAACGGAACGCCGAGTCCTCCTTCTTCTTCTTGCTCAGATCGGCGCCGCGGGGAAGCTTGTCGATCCGGAATTTCAACTTGAGAATCGGCTTCTCGGCTGTCACGAGGGGTCCGACCTTGTGGCCAATGTTGACTGAATCGTCCTTGCTGGGCATCTCGAGGCGGACCACTTCGTCGCGGGCCAGGCTCCAGCTGTCCGGGTCATCCCGCTTGCTCTCCCACTTGCCGGCTCGCATGAAGGCGCTTAAGGTGGTTGCGTTGCCAAAGCTGAGAAGGTCGACGGCGCTGGACGGGATGGCTCGATCCGTGGCGACCCTTTCCAGGCCGTCCATATCGATGCCGGGTTGGGCCCAGGCGGCCGGGACGGCGGCGCCGAGTGTCAGGAGAGCGCAGAGCAGGAAGGCCTTCACTGAAGTGAGTGCGAGTCTGTGAGTGTTCATCTTCCGAATCCCTCCTCGAGGGCTTCCGCGGCCACGTGACCGTCGAGCTTCACTTTCTGAAGCAGATTGGTGGCGCCAAGCGCCGTGAGAACCGTGGGAATCATGTCCACGCTTCGGTGGGGTTTCATGGATACGTGACCCTTCCGGATGCCCCGACCGGCGACGATGAGCGTGCTCCGCATCGATTCGGCCAGCAGGTAGCCGTGATCCGATCGATCGTGGCCGGACTCATCAAAGTTGTAGCCCGGAGTGGCAGAGACGACCACATCGGCCTGGTCTCGTCCACTGAAGTGATCGTCCAGGGCGAATGGGGCGTCGGGATAGGCCGTGTCCATCGTCAAGGCCAGCCACCGGCGCTCGTCGATGTAGGGGGTTTGCAGCCATCCCGCCGCGGTTGCGGGGCTGGCGTCCCT
>JAJFLN010000834.1 GCA_021772705.1 Candidatus Cloacimonadota bacterium
ATCCCCTTCGGCGTAGCTCAGGACATGCTTCGACAGGCTCAGGACGAACGGATCGGGAAAACTCGGCCATTCAGTCGTCCTGGATGCGGGCATCCATAGTGGGGCGAACGGGTTTCCGGCAGGCCCATGAACTCAGGGGCAGGTGCCTACGGTGATTGTCTGCGCGTTCCCTGCAGCGATGGGGTTCCCGGCAAGATCGGTGATCAGGGGCGAGAGAAAGACGGTGAAGATGCCGGTCGGAAACGGGCCGGAGAAGTCGATCCGGACAGCCGTGATATCGCGCTGAGAGCTACCGGGAAGAGTGGTGCCCGGGATGCCCGTAAGGGCTGTCACCGTGGGGATCGTTCCACCCAGGGTGCAAGAGGCAGCCACCTGGTAGTTGTTGACGTTCAGCACCGAGCTGTTCTCCATTCGCTCCGTGAACTGGATGAAGGAGCTGCTTGAGCCGATGAACCCAGTCGCTGCGATCGCTGGAGCAGTGGTGTCGCTCAAGCCAGTGAAGAAGCTGAACTGGAACGTCCCGAGAGCGTTGCCGGCAGTGTCCTTGATTCGATCCGAGAGCTGAATGGTGTACAGACTGTTCAGGTCCAGTGTTCCAACGTTGATCGCAAAGGTGTTGGCAGGGCTGTTCACCTGGGTGATCTTGACACCTGGGACCTGCTGAGGATTCCCACTGGACTTGACGATGAAGTTGCTCGGGTTCAGGACGGAACTCCCGAAACCGGCCGAGCCGGAAGGCTCCACGTTCATTCCTTCGCTGAAGGTGATCAGGATCAGCGTGTTGACACCGACATTCTGAGACGTGTCGCCCGGGTTGGTCTGAACGACCGCGGGAGCTGTGACGTCACCGGGTCCTCCGGGAACGGCGGCAGTCGTGAAGGCGATGACCCGATTGTTGAAGGGCAGTCCGTTTGCGTCGGTGATACGGCTCGTCACGGTGAGCCGATGCTCCGTCCCTCCCAGCATCGGCAGAGGCGGCGTGACTATGAATGTGTTGGGTGGCGTCGATGCAGCGACGACCGAGACCAGGGGTATCTCTCCACCGGACGTGGTGAAGATGTAGTTGCTGACGCTCTGTACCGTGGCCGCGTTCATGGGCTCGCTGAACACGAGGAAGATCGGCGCGTTGGCATCAATCTGGTCCGTGCCATCTCCAGGGTTGGTCAGCAAGAGGTCCGGGGGAGTCCTGTCGGCCGTGTCGGCGACCTGGAACTGAAGCTGGGATGGGGTCAGGGCATTGCCGGCGACATCGGTCAGGGCACTGGTGAACAGCAACGTATGATCTGCGCCAGGGACCAGAGCGGCCGGCTTGAGCAGATAGGTGTTGGCCGGGCTGTCGGCGGTGGTGACCTGGGTGATGGCGATGCTGCCGTTGGCCGTGGACAAGACGTAGCTGGCCGGGTTCACGACAGAGCTGATCCGCATGGGCTCGCTGAAGGTCACGGCAATCAGAGTCGACGGGGCAATGCTCCCGGTCCCGTTGGCGGGATTGGTGCTCTCCACCTGTGGGGGTTCCACATCACCGGTGTCACCGATACCCACAGTGGTGAAGCTCAGCTGCTGTGACTCGCCAAGACGGTTGCCCGTGATGTCACGGAGATTGCCGTCAACCACCAGAGTGTGGATGGTTGAATTCGCCAAAGTTTTCAGTGGGCGAAGAACGAAGGAGCTGTTCCTGAGTCCCGGACCCTGGGCCACGGTGCTGCTCAGCGGAACGGATAGACCCGTGCTGGTGAACAGGGCGTAGTTGCTCACATTGATGGCGGAGAACTGACTGCTGATCACGTCCATCTCTTCACTGAAGAAGAGAGTGATTCCCGTGGAGGGACTGACGTTGATCTGGTCCTGGGTCGGCACGGTGTTGACCAGCTGGGGCGGCTGGGTATCTCCGATGTTCGCCGTGGTGAACCTGAAGTTGGCCGGCGCCAGGGGTGTGTTGAACCGATCCACGATGTTGTTGGAGATCAGGAAGTTGAAGTCCGAGTTACCCCGAAGGGACTGAGTGGGCCGCAGCCGGTAGGTGTTGAAGCCGATGGCGGCGGGCTCAACGGTGAGCGGAATCAGCCCCTGCTCCGAGGCCAGGGTGAAGTTTGCGGCGTTGAATACGGAAGAGGCGAACCCGTTCTGCCCCTCGTTCATCTCCTGATTGAACTGAAGGATGATCGCCGTTCCGGTGCTGACTTCTGTGGCTCCGTTGAAGGGATTGGAGCTGATCAGCTGGGGCTGTTGCTGGCTTCCGCCGGCCGTGGTGGTCGTGGAAAACGCCGCGCTGAAGGGATCTGGCAGTGCATTCCCAGCCACATCCTTGATCAGGTTCGTCACGGTGAAGAAGTAGTTCGTGACGCTTTTCAGCGGCCGGGGCAAGGTGAACTGAACCGTGTTGGGAGGCGCCGGCAGCAAGACTGCCGTGGCCGGCGTGTAGGGCGGCTCCAGGGAGTTGGAGATGAAGTAGTTCAGCGGATCCGTGGCCGTGGGACCCATGGGCTCGCTGTAGGTCACCTGCAGAAGCGTGGAGACGGCGACCCGGCTCGTACCGGGAGACGGGAACGTGGAGACGACCTGTGGAGGATTGACGTCGCCGAAGGCTCCCGTCTTGAAAAGCAAGGTCGTGTTAGCGGGCATGTTCGTCCCGTCCTGGGCCCGAAGGGCTGTGGAGAATGCCAGGCTGTAGTTCGTGTTGGGCTTGAGCGCCACGGCGGGTCGCAGCACGACGGACTGGCCGTTGTCGGCACTCTGGGCGAAGTTGATGGCGACTCGCGTGGCCGGCGATTCCGTCAGTGTGTAGTTGTTGACGTTCTCGATAGTCGTCAAGACCATCCGGCGGGTGAATCGGGGAAGCAGCAGCCCGTTGTTCTGCTGGGGCTGGAACTGCTGATCTCCATCCTGAGGCGAGGAGCCCACCCTGTCGACCAGGTTGGCGTTGCCTGCAGCGGTCCGGAACGAGATGCCCGTCGAGATGGTCTGGTTTCCGACGGAGTCCACCAGGAGCTCGGGACGGAACACGAGCAGATGGTCAGTCAGGGGCTGCAAGGGAAGCACTCTGGGGGTGAGGCGGAAGGTGTTGGCCACACCGGTGAGGATATCCACCCGGGCGATTCCGACCGTACCGGCCGAGCTGATGAAGTCGTAGGCAGCAGACAGCGTGACCCCCACACCCATGGGCTCGCTCCAGGTCACGCTGATGACGGAGTCGAGGGAGGCATCGGCCTGCGAGTTTGCTGGCGTCGAGGCCAGCACGATGGGTGGAGTGTTATCCCCCAAATTCGTGGTAGTGAAACTGAAGAACTGGCCCGGGACCTGGAAGTTGCCATCCTTGTCCTGGATGTTGTTCACGGCCAGTGTGTAGACCGCATTTGGGTTCAGGGGTGCCCCGACGGTGAGTTGCACAGAATTCCTGGGCGACGTCAAGGTCCGAACGGCTGTCAGGGGCACGCTGGCGATCCCGCCCCCGAGAGGCTGGAAAGTGAGGGAGTAATTGCTCAGTCTGAGGGCGCTTGCTGTCAGCAGCGTCTCGTCAAATGCGACCTGAATGAAGGACTGTGTAGTGGCTACATTCTCCTGGCCATTGAAAGGGAGGCTACCGATGATGCGGGGACCATCGACGCGCATGGTGAAGCGGATGGTGGTCCTGGCCGACCGGACTCCCTCCGTGTCCCTGATCTCGTCTGAGAGTGAGAGGGCGAATGTGCTGGCCAGGGTCAGGGGCAGACTGGGGGTGTACTTGAAGGTGTTGACGATGGAGGGGAACACTTCAACCTTGCCGGCGGGATCGATGACCGGGGAGCTGGGGTTCTCTCTGATGAACAGCACCGTCTGGGTATTGACGGTGGAGCTGTTCATGGCTCGGTCGAAGGTGAAGAGGAGAGACGTGTCAGGGCTGACGTTGGTGGCCCCAGCCGCAGGCAGAGAGGAGATCACCCGGGCGGAGGTCACGGTTCCCGTCCTGGCGGCTCCCTCGGTCTGGAAGCCGATGTTGGCTCCCCGGAAAGCCGTGCCGAACTGGTCACGAATCTGAGTCGACAGGGCCAGGAAGTACGTGGTGCCTTCTGTCAGGGGAAAGCGGGGCTTGAACACGACGCTGCGGCCGGTGGAGTCGAAACTCGTGTCGGCAGTTCCATCGATCGGGATCGACGGCGCCGGACTGATCCTGGTAAGCCTGACGGACCCCAGGGCTCCCGTGGTGATCGACGAGACATCAATCGGAACGTTGAATGAGACCCGGGGTTGAATGGAAGTGGGAACGTTGGTGTCGCCCGAGACGGGGGAGGAGGTGACTATGATGGGGACCACGGAGGCGAGTCGGGCCTGGAATTCCAGCCGTTCGTTCTGAAGGACTCTCACATCCACCCGGGTCGCTGCGATCCCCGAAACAGGCGGCACGATGTCGAGTGTCAGATTCACTTCCGCAGGCACTCCCGGGAAGGAGTACTTGCCGCTCGCGTCAGCCGTGGCCGTTGCGATGGCGACTCCCCGGTTCGACAGAATCAATCTGGATCCGGGAATCGGAAGTCCGCTGGCGTTGACGACGGTGCCAAACAGGCTGCCCGTGACGCCCGGTTCGCCCACGGTGGTCGACGTTCCGGAACCGCTGGCGCTGGTGCTGCTTCCTCCCCCGTCGCCGCCGCCACATCCCACAGCGATCACGCCGAGGATGAGCAGGCAACTCAGGAAGAGGGCGCCACTTCCGGTTCTACCATCTCGTCTGTCGAGTACGGTTTTCATAGGCGATCTGTCGGGTCTCCCCGATCTGCTATCGGACGAATCGGTCCGATCCAATACTGTTTCCGCCGGTTTCAGATGGCGGGAGGCAAACTAATAGTGAACTCGGTCCCCTCGCCCACGCGGCTCTTCACCCGAATGTCGCCGCCGTGGTCCTTGATAATTCCGTAGCTGATGGCCAGCCCCAGTCCCGTTCCTTCCCCCACTTCCTTGGTGGTGAAGAAGGGGTCGAAGATCCGGTCCAAGTTCTCCGCAGGGATTCCACTTCCAGAGTCGGCGAAGGTGAGGATGACCTTCTTGTTGACCGTGTCGTGCCACGCTCGGATCCGGATCGTGCCACCCTTGTCATGAAGGGCGTGTTTGGCGTTGGTCAGGAGGTTGACGAACACCTGCTGCATGTTCCCCCGGTCCGCCCAGATGGCGGGCAGGTTGTCTGGCAACTGAACCAGGACCTCTGTCTGATCGAGCTTGATCTGTGGCCGCATGATCTCGACGGCGTCATCCACGACAGTGTGAATCTCGGTTCGCTGCAATTCCGGCATACCCTGGCGGCTGAACTCGAGAAGGTTTCTGACTATCCGGGTAGCCCGGTTCGTCTCGTTGAAGATGTTCTCGAGACTGGAGGCCACCGTCGAGTCGTTTTCGATGCCTCCTTCCGAAAGGATCTGGGCATAGAGCTTGATGTTAGAGAGAGGATTGTTGATTTCGTGGGCCACTCCGGCAGCCAGGATTCCGATGGAAGACAGCTTGTCGGCTTGCCGGATCTGGTCGTGAAGCTTCTTGACGTAGCTGATGTCCTTCAGGGACTCCACGCCGCCGGCCTGCTGGCCAGTGGCATCTCGGAGGGGCGCCCCGCTGACAATGAAGCTGTCCCCTTCCCTCTCGAATTCCTCGACAAAGACTTCTCGCTCCGGCGACTCGTCTTCTCTGGGAAGACGCTTCAACAAGCAGTCGGTCTCACAGAACGGGTAATTCAGGACCTGGTGACACTTCTTACCGATCACGTCCTCGGCCTTGACTCCCTTGATCTTCTCGGCCGCTGGGTTGAATGTCGTGATCTCCCAGTCCTCGTTGACCGTGTATACCCCATCTGCCACGGAGGCCAGGATTCCCTCGGATCGACCCTTCTCCTCCTGGAGCTGCTCTGTCCGATGAGTGACCCTCTCTTCCAGATCCTCGTTGATCCGCTGGAGCCGGTCCCGATAGTCTTGCAGGTGATCCAGCATGAAGTTGAAGCTCGTGGCCAGGCGCTGTTGCTCCCGGCTCGCTACATGCTGATCCAGGTAACTGTCGAAGTCACCCTGGGCGATCCGCTTTGTAGCATCGACGAATTTCTCGAGAGGACGTGTCACAATCTCCCTGAGAAGCAAGTGCAATGCCAGCCCGAACAGCACGAGGATGTCGACTACGATGACCAGATTGATCAGGGTCAACCGGCTGGAGGCCTCGCTCTGGGGCGTCTTCCAAAAGTCGATGTGGATATTCCCCGCCGGCTGCGCCTTTTCGTTATAGAGCGGTAAGGTGCGGCTCAGAACGAGATCGGGACGGTATCCCTGGGCCATGAGCTGCATGTCCAGGACCGGGGAGACGACCCGGACCCGGGCCACATCGTCATCCTCTGCGATGCTGTCCAGGCCTGCTCTGAGAGGCTTGGGGCTGCCCAGCTGTTGAGCTCGCATATGGTACAGCGACAGGAGCCTGCTGATGTAGGACTCTTTGCTCAAATACCGATCTAGCTGATGGCTTCTGTCCTCCGTCACGGAGTAGTAGTAGGACAGAAAGAACATGACCGTCAGCACGATCAGTGCGATGACCATGACCTGCGTGTGAGTGGAGAACCAGAACGGAAATGAGGTCTCGTTCGCCTCTGTTTTCTGGGTGGCCGTCATGTGCGGATCCGGCTTGTCGATCTGAACCGATCGGGGCGATCCAGTTCGCTCTGTTCACCGAAAGTCTACCTTGGTACTCGGCTCAACACCTAGAACGGTCCTAGGGACTTACCAGAGCCTCTTTATAAGGATCACCAGGAACAACCCGGATGCGACTGTCGCCAGGAGCCCGAGCTTTTGATAGAACTGGGGTGGAAACTCCGGTTCGAGCCAGACCTCTTCGTGATCTCCGTGCTCGAACTGAAGGTCCGTGGCCCGGTGCCGCTCCGTCTCCGTTCGTGGAAGGGTTTCCACGTCCTTGTACTCCTCGGGATCGAACTTGGCTTCCGGGTTGGATATCCAGGTCCGGATCCATCGACTGATGTGGTTTGTGGGGCTGAAGGCCCGGGATTCATTCCACCACTTGTAAGTATTCGGCCAGTCCCGGAGTTCAAAGTAAGAGGTCGCCAGGTAGGCCATGTAGGTCCTGAGCTTCATGCGATCGTGCTCTTCTTCGAAGCCCTCACTCCCCACGTTTCGGGGGTTCAGGACCCGGGAATACAGCCCGATCGCCTTCTCCAGGTAGGCCTTGGCCGGCGCATACATCTTCGTCTGGAAATAAATCTCCCCGGCCTGGCCGTAGAGTTTGTACAGCTTCGGATTGGATTCGTTGTAAAGGATCGCCTGGTGGAGATAGCCCATCCCCTCCTTGAAGCGTCCCCGATCCCGGGTCAGGTGTTCGGCCAGTGCGGTCTGGGCATCGGTGAAGGTGGGGTCCAGCATCGTCACGAACTGGAGCAAGGTCACGATCTCCTTGTTCATTCGCCACGAGACACCCATGGACTCTTCCTTGACGATCTTCTCGCCCTCCCGGACGACCATCTTGATCGGATCGCCCATGTGCATGTAGCTATCGATGCGAACCCAGACCGCCGAGGCCAGGGCGGATCGAACACCAAAGGAGATCTTGTTCAGCGTCCGGCCCTCGATGGAGTCATCCAGGGAGATCTCCGTGAGCTGGGCCGTCTGGTTCCACATGTAGGACTGCAGCGTCATCAATACTGCCAGGAGCAGGGCGATCCAGTATGCCGGCGAAGCTCTCACAGGTCCCGCCTGCGGAAGATGAGATGCCCCAGCAGCAGGAACAGCAGCGAATAGAGCGCGGCGTAGGTAAACAGGACTCCCATGAATGCGTTGCCGATCTGGACGTCATGCACCACGCTCTGCTGCACGTCGAAGTTCCGGAAGTTGGGCAAGAGCAGCTGGCAGAACTTCAGGAGACCGCTGACCAGCTGGCTCCCTCCTTCGGTGAAGCTGTACTGCAGATAGTCCCCGACGTGTCCAAAGAGATAGACGAAGAAGGACAGGGCCACGTTGAGTATCTTCGAGAGGAATGTGGAGAAGAAGATGAGGACGCTGACGAAGATCGTCAACTTGGCAAACAGCATGGCCAGGCCCTTGAACAGGTTCGCATCCACCGCCTCCGAGTTCACTCCCAGCAGCAAGCAGAGCAACAGACTCATCAATGCCATCGCGGTGAACAGCACGGTGGTGACGCCCAGGAACTTCCCGAGCAAGAACTCGAATCGATAGAGGGGCTTGGTCAGCAGGAAGTAGATCGTCTTTCTGTCCAGCTCGTTGGGTACCTGCTCGATGGTGATGAACAGACTCAGCACGATTCCGAAGAAGCTGATGGTGGTGTAGGTCATGTCCTTCAAGATCTTCGTCTGCACCTGGGACTCGAAGTGCGACATCGAGCCTGAGATCAGCATGATGATCACAGCGAAGATGAGAATGACGTAGAGGATCTTGTTCCGGATGGACTCCCGAATGGTGTTGCGCGCAATGATCAGGGCCCGTCTCATCTATTCTCCATGTTTCTTGGGATCCAGGGCCGCCTCGGCCTCTCCCAGGTCGCTGATCATCTGGACAAACGTCGCTTCGAGATTGTTCGAACCACCCAGTACCTTGTCTACCGTATCTTCACGGATCATGCGGCCCCGGTGAATGATTCCGACCCGATCACAGACCTCCTGCACATCGAGGAGCTGGTGAGAGCTGAAGAACACGGTCTTGCCCTCCTCCTTCAGCCTGAGGATCAGGTCCTTCACGAACTTGCGACCGAAGGGATCCAATCCCGTTGCAGGTTCGTCGAAGATCAGGAGTCTGGGATCACTGATCAGGGCTTGGGCCACTCCGAGGCGCTGCTGCATGCCCTTGGAGTAGTTTCTCACCATGGTCCGCTCTTCGCCCTTGAGGCCGACCATCTCGAGAAGTTTGGGGCACCGGTCTCGTACCTCTTTGCGGCTCAGGCCCATCAGCTCCCCGGCATACATCATCAGCTCCTCGGCGGTGAGATGCATGTAGAACGAGGGTTTCTCGGGAGCGAAGCCTATCAGTGACTTGGCCTCCTCGGTCACGCCAACGTGTCCGAAGATCCGAATGTCACCGGAGGTCGGGAAGGTCAGCCCCAGGATCATCTTGATGGTTGTGGTCTTTCCGGCACCGTTCTTCCCCAGGAACCCGTAGATCTCGCCGGCCCGGATTCTCAGGTTGATGTCGTTGACGACGCGCTTCTTCCGCTTCGTCAGGAAGGAGGATTCCTTGTCCCAGTATTCCTTGATGAGCTGCACGGTCTCGATGGCCAGGTCTTCGTCCGGGCTACCGGGGACATCCTCGACGGGGACAGCTTCCGCGTCAGACTCTGATAGGGTCGCTTCAGTCTCGGCCAAGAGGCCCTCCCGGGATTGTGGTTTGTATCCGGCAGATCACCGAATCAGGAAAGGAGACTCAGAATATCCTGAATGGATAGAGCCTTGTCGACGACGCCCGCCTTCAGTGCCGCGAAGGGCAGTTGATTCGCGATGGCTGTCGCTTTGTCCTGAACGAAGGTACTACCGCCACCGTTCTTGATGCTTCTCAGTCCCTCGACACCGTCGCTGCCAGTGCCGCTGATCAGGATTCCCTGACACTTCTCGATGAACACCTCCGCCACGCTCGCCATCAACACATCGATGGAGGGGGTGTAGAGCATGTTGGCGTCGTTCTCGATGAGCTTGAATGCAGACGAATCTCCCGAGGCCTGGAGGACCAGGTTCTTGTCGCCGCCGGGGGCGATGTAGACCTTCTTCGGCTCCAGCGTCACGCCATCGCCGGCCTCTTCCACAGGGATGGGACACTTGTGGTTCAGCTGCTGTGTGAACTGGGTCGTGAAGAAGGGGGGGAGATGCAACACCAGCACGATGGTGGAATCGAACCCTGGCGGCAGGAACGGGATGATCTTCAGCAAGGTCTGGATGGCGCCCGACGAGCCGCCAATGACCGAGACCCCGATCTCCTTCACCACCACTTCCGTGGCTCCCACGGACTCGGCTGCTGCAGCCTCGGCTGCCTTTGTCTGCTGGCGCTGCTGCAACATCCGCTGGGCCGCTGCCTCGAGGCCGCTGCTGGCTCCCCCGGGGGCGGGCGCGGCGGGTTCCCCGGCGGCCTCGGGAGGAGCGCCTGTGGCGGGGTCAGCCTCGGGGGCGGCTTCCGGTGCGGCATCACCCTCGGCCATCATCTTCTTTGCTTGCAGGGAAGCGATCAGGATCTTCTCCGTCACTTCCTTGCCCATGGAGGCTATGTTGAAGGCCTGACTAGGCTTCAAGATGAAGTCGATGGCCCCTTCAGTGATGGCGTCCAGAGTGATCTGGGCATCCTTCTTGGCCAGTGACGAGACGACCAGGAAAGTCGTCTTCAGTCCCCTGGCCTTCGACTCCCGCAGGACCGTCAATCCGTCCATGACGGGCATGTTCAGGTCCAGGGTGACGACTTCGGGCTGAAACTGGACAATCTTCTCGAGGCAGTCGACACCGTTTTCGGCCTGGCCGACGACGTCGATCCGTTCATCGGAAGCGATGACGTTGGTGATCAGCTTGCGCATGATGCGCGAGTCGTCACAAATGAGTACTTTGATCTTCTTCAAACAGGGCTCCTCCCTGGCCTGATCCGTGACTCGCCACCAGTACAGTTCAGCGGCGAGACCTGCAGCCGATAATAGCAACCCCAATTCTGCGAAAGCAAGGCCGCACGCACCGGGGGGTGCATGTCCCGTAGGGGGTGACATAGGATGTTACACGGAGATCACAGGGAGCTCAGAGAACAGGGAGGTTCCTTTCCATCAAGAGCCTCTGTGTTCACTGTGGCCTCCGAGAGTTCCGTGACCCTCAATGGTGCCGGCCCCGCTGCCTGACGTGCTCCCAGCACCAGCACCAGGGCGATGCTGCGACCTAGGAGTGCATCGGAGAATTCTATCAGTCCGTCGCTCTATTGGTCCCAAACGAGGCACCGGTCAAATCCGGCCCAACTCCTGGACACTTCGAGTCTTCAGGATTTCATAACTTGACCTGTTGCCATCGGCAATCAGCGCAACCTGGCGATCATGACAAGTGTCCGGATTCCAGGGCCGAATTGACCGGTGCCC
>JAJFLN010000835.1 GCA_021772705.1 Candidatus Cloacimonadota bacterium
GGTCTCGACGGCGTCCAAAAGATGTCAAAGAGTCTGGGAAACCATGTCGGAATCGACGAGCCACCGGCCGAGATGTACGGGAAGCTCATGTCCGCCTCCGACGAACTGATGTGGAAGTTCATGTTGCTGCTCTCGGAGAGATCGGAGCTGGAGATCGAGGCGGACCGTGGCCGGGCCGCCTCCGGTGAGCTCCACCCCATGCGAGCCAAGGAAGGCCTGGCCCTGGAACTGGTCGAGCGCTATCACGGTGCTGCTGCAGCCCGAGGCGCGGCCGAGGAGTTCCAGCGGGTCCACCAGAAGCGGGAACTCCCGAGCCAGATCCGCACCGTGCCCCTGGCCGAAGTGGGGCCGGGAAAGGTCTGGATAGTCAAGATGGTAGCCGGACTCTGGAGCCTCTCGAATTCCGAAGCACGGCGGCAGATTGCCCAGGGAGCGCTGAAGATCGACGGTGAGAAGGCTTCGAGTGCGAGTGCCGAGGTTGAGCCCGTCGCGGGGATGACACTACAACTCGGCAAGCACCGATTCGTGCGACTTGATTGATCAGGAGACGCTGATGAGCGAAGGCAACCCCATTGATGTGACCCTGCCCGATGGCACCAAGAAGAGCGTTCCCGCCGGCAGCTCGGCCCGGGATGTGGCCGCCACGATCGGCGCTGGACTGGCCCGGGCAGCCATCGCGGCCCGGATCGACGGCGAGCTCCGCGACGTCACCCGGCCTCTGCCCGGCAGCTGTGCCCTGGAGCTCGTCACACTGAAGAGCCCAGGCGCCGAGGAGGTCTACCGCCACACCATGACTCACATCATGGCGGCGGCGGTGAAGCGTCTCTATCCAGGAACAGCACTGGCCACGGGACCGGTCATCGAGAACGGCTACTTCTATGACTTCGCACTGCAGGAGCCGCTGACGGAGGCAGACCTGGAGCGCATCTCGGAGGAGATGAAGAAGGTTATCAAGGAGAACTCCCCCGTGGTGAGGGAAGAACTCTCCAAGGAGGAGGCGAAGGCTCTGATGGACCGGGAGGGCGAGCCTCTGAAGGTGGACCTCATCGACGGATTCGATGACGACTCTGTCAGCTTCTACAGGATGGGAGACTTCGTCGACATGTGTCGCGGTCCTCACCTGCCGAGCACGGGCGCGTTGAAGCACTTCAAGCTCCTCAGCGTCGCTGGGGCTTACTGGAAGGGGGACTCGGCGAATCAGCAGCTTCAGCGGGTCTACGGCACCGCCTTTCCAACCAAGGAAGAGCTGAAAGGACATCTCGATTTCCTGGAGGAGGCGAAGAAGCGGGATCACCGGAAGATCGGCAAGGAGATGGAGCTCTTCAGCTTTCACCCCGAGGGGCCGGGCTTTCCCTTCTTCCATCCCAAGGGCGCCGCGCTCTACCAGTCGTTGCTGGACTTCTGGCGCGAGGAGCACGCCAAAAGAGGCTACGTCGAGGTCATGACTCCCCTGGTGCTCAACGAGCAGCTCTGGCACAGGAGCGGCCACTGGGACAACTACAAGGAGAACATGTACTTCGTCGACATCGACGGCGAAGGCTATGCGATCAAACCCATGAACTGTCCTGGCCACTGCTTGATCTTCAGGAGCAAGGTCCACTCCTACCGCGATCTGCCGATCCGGATGGCAGAGCCAGGCCAGGTTCACCGCCACGAGCTCTCAGGGGTCATGCACGGCCTGTTCCGGGTCCGGACCTTCTCCATTGATGATGCCCATATCTACTGCGCTCCGGAGCAGATCCTGGATGAGGTCAGGGGGGTCATCGAGCTGATCCTGTCGACCTACCGCACCTTCGGGTTCCAGGACTTCCGGATCGAGCTCTCGACGCGGCCCGAGAAGCGTGTCGGGTCCGACGAGATGTGGGACCGGGCCGAGGCTGCCCTGGAGGATGCACTGAGCCAGTCGAGGCAGCAACTCAAGGAGGAGCTGGGGCTGGAGTTGCCCGAGCACCAGGTCAACGCCGGTGATGGAGCCTTCTATGGCCCCAAGATTGACTTCCACATCCGGGACTGCATCGGCCGGACCTGGCAATGCGGGACGATTCAGCTCGACTTCTCGCTCCCGGAGCGGTTCGACCTGGAGTACGTGGGCAGCGACAACGCCAGGCACCGGCCCGTGATGATCCACCGGGCCGCCTTCGGGTCCTTTGAACGATTCCTGGGAATCCTGATCGAGCACTACGCTGGCAAGTTCCCCCTCTGGCTGGCTCCTGTCCAGGCCCGTGTCCTGACTGTGACCAGCGAGCAGGACGCCTACGCCCTGGAGGTCAAGCAGTTGCTGCAGGATGCAGGCGTACGGATCGAGGCCGATGTCCGGAACGAGAAGATCGGCTACAAGATCCGGGAAGCGCAGCTGGCCCGAGTCCCGCTGATGATCGTCCTGGGGAAGAAGGAAGCCGAGTCCCGGACCCTGACGGTACGGCTCGGATCGGGCCGGAACATTCCGGACCTCTCCACGGAGGAGTTCATGGAGCAGGTGTACCGGAAACACTATCGGGATCTGCCTCAGTAGCGACATCCTGAGAGTTTGATTCGCAGCCGCCTCATTCTCGCCTCGAGCTCGCCCAGGCGGCGGGACATTCTGTCGAACCTGGGATTCGAGTTTCAAGTCCAGAGGCCGGAAGTGGACGAGCTGGAGTCTGGCTCCATGGCCCCCGGGGAGCTGGCGGTTGAGAATGCCCGGCTGAAGGCCAGGGATGTGCACCAGCGGCACTTCGCCAGAAGTTGTGCTGAGGGGGTAAGAAATGTGATTCTCGGTGTCGATACAATTGTCGTACTGGGTGGAATCGTTTTGTCCAAACCCATTGATCCACCCGAAGCGAGACAAATGTTGAAGCAACTGAGCGACACCAAACACCAGGTCCTGAGCGGACTTTGCCTGATCGAGGATCAGGACCGGGAGATCTCCCGCCTGACCTCCACGGAGGTAGAGTTCTGTCCGATTTCTACCGATGAGATCGAATGGTACCTGGCCCGGGGCGAGTACGCCGACAAGGCGGGCGCCTACGGCATCCAGGGTCTGGCCTCTCTCTTCGTGAAGGGAGTCCGGGGCTGCTACTTCAACGTCGTGGGCCTTCCGGTTCGGGGTCTCTACGAGACTCTGGCGGAACTCGGCATCCAGGTCTCGGAGTTCATGCAGGAACAGGCTGGAGGAAGGGATAAATGAATCGCAAGCAGAAGAGAGCCCTCATTGCCGGCGCGGTGATGATTGCGATCCTGGGAATCCTCAACCTGTTCACCGGTGGTGAAGAGCCGGAGGTAGAGCTTCCAACGAAGCCTGCCGTGGAGGAAGCAACGGAAGGGACCGTCAAAGTCATTGTCGCCAAGGTGACCATAGATAAGCAGACCCGGATCAAGGAGAGCATGCTCGAGACCATCGAGGTCCCGATCAGCCAGGCCCAGTCCGGAGGCGCCACGTCGGTCAAGTCCGTGCTGGACAACTTCTCGATGGTCCGCATCTTCGAGCGTGAGCAGCTGCTGATGGCCCGGCTGGGAGAGTCCTCCAGCGCCGACGTCGGCCTGGCCTACGTGCTCCAGCGAAACAAGCGGGCCTTCTCGATCCGGATGTCCACGGACCGGGCAGTTGGCGGCTACATCGCCCCTGGGATGATCGTGGACATCATCGGTGCCTTCACGACCCAGAGCGGCCCGGTAACGCGGCCCGTCCTGCAGCGAGTGAAGATCCTGGCGATCAACGACAACCACATCGTGTCGAGGGACGGCAAGCAACCCAAGGTACAGGCCGACCCGAACGACCCGAACAAGAAGGCCGAGGGTTTCGACCAGATCAATCCGGTCCAGACCGTGACCTTCGAGCTGACTCCCGTGGAGGCCGAGAAGCTGATGCTGGCAGCCACGTCAGCCACCCTGCACATGGAGATCGTTCATCCCGATGCTGCGGTCGAACAACTCGACGTGGTCAACATCGAATTGGTTACCGGTCCCGACAAGCGGCCCGAGCCCGGCGCTCCGCCGTCCGAGGGCCCGGCCCCCATCATCGAGAAGAAGTACGAAATTATTCGCTTCAACCAGACGAGCCAGCAGTCCGTCAAGATTTTCCCAGAGACGACTCGTCCGTCGCTGCCCGGTATGGGCGGTACCACCGCCACCAAGCCCGGCGCGGGCTCGGCCGACAACCCGAGATAACTCTCTCGAAGCCACCCTCTCATGCGAAGCAGAAAGCAGAAGTATCACCACCAACTGGAGGTCGTTATGGTCCCGAACGGTCTGACATTCTTGCTGACCCTCGTGCTCCTCGGAGGAGTCAGTTTGCCAGCGCTCGCCGCTCCACAGATAAGGACGGTCGAAACGCCGGCGGCGGGGAATGCCGCAAGCCCCGGTGTGAGGAGAGTCCCCACAGGGGTGGACTCCTTCGACCGGCAGACCAGGCCGGAGCGAGTCACTCAGCTCTCCGGCAAGGGTTATCAGAACCGGTCGGGGGGGAAGCTGCCTGACGTGCTGCATCTCTACCCGAACCAGTCCAAGATCATCAAGGTCGAGGGGCTGAAGCGGATCTCCATCACCAACCAGAACATCGCCGACGTGCTGATCGTCTCCCCGGAGGAGATCATGGTCCTGCCGAACCAGGCCGGAGTCGGGGGCCGTACTTCGGCTTACGTCTGGGACAAGGACGGCCGCAAGGAGATCCGGATCATCGTCATCGGCCGGATCGAGGAGACGGCGATCTCCGATCAGATCCAGAAGGACATCAATCTGGACAAGGTCAGGGTGGAGTTCATCAACAACCGGATCATCCTCAAGGGGAGTGTCCGGAACCACGCGGAACGCCAGTACGCCCAGGACATCGCCGGCCTCTACGGCAACGCCATCCTCAACCTCCTGGAGGTCGAGGG
Source organism: Candidatus Cloacimonadota bacterium (assembly GCA_021772705.1). Taxonomy (GTDB): domain Bacteria; phylum Muiribacteriota; class UBA6191; order JACPRK01; family JACPRK01; genus OFTM100. Next base: position 4,854 of record JAJFLN010000835.1, read on the forward strand.
CCTCGCCACGGACCCGAAGGAAGCCCTCATCAAGCTCCTGAACCTGCCTGACGTAAAGGTCACGGTGGTGAACACGGCGCTCCAGGCCAGCACGTCGGATCTCGCCGGCGTGCAGAGAGGCGGACTCGGCACGGCCCCCGTCACCGGAGCCCGCCCGGCGCCGGCACCGGCGGCAGCCGCTCCCAACGGAACGGTCCCGCTGTACATCAATCAGTCGGTCAGCGCCCGGAATGCTGCTGGCGGCGCTTCCAGTGGCCAGGCACAGATCGGTGCATCCGGCGTGCCCACCGCCCAGGCTCCGGCACCGGTCATGGTCCTTCTGGAAGGCACCGTCGACGATGAGCGCGACAGGGAGCGGGCCGATGAGATCACCCGGGCCTTCTTCGGAGCCAACAGCGTCACCGGTCGCGGACCCCAAGCCGTCGTGATCAATCACATCGAGGTCCTGCGACCCGTTCAGGTCCTGGTGGAAGGACTCCTGCTGGAGCTGCAGCACAACAACAACAGGCAGATGGACTTCCGATGGGGAAACAGCCCTCAGGCCGGTACCGTGGCAGGTCAGCCCTTGACCAGGATTCCCGATCAGCTTCCCGAAACGTCCTTCAACAACCTGAGGTTCTTCGAGACTCCAGTCGCCCAGACCCTGGGCGGTCAGTTCCCCTACACCGGCGGCGAGGTCGGTCGTGGCTTCTGGCCCCCCTTCCCCTTCCCCATGCAGCGCCTGAATCGGGCAGATCCTCTTCTGCTTCAGGTTCAGTGGGCTCTGACAAACTCCAAGGCCAAGCTGATCGCCAGCCCGAAGATCGTGGCTCGCAGCGGTGAGACCGCCACCATTGACGTCGGCGGGACGGACCCGGTCCAGACCGCGGCAGGCTTCGGCGCCACGGGCGTTCAGCTCATCCGCTCCGGTACGGTGATGCAGATCACCCCCGTTGTGGACCACCGGGGCAACATCGACACCTCCGTTGACATCAGCGTCATCGACAGTCAGGGCAATGGTAACACTCGCAACAGAAGCACCTCCACGCGGGTGACGGTGAAGGACGGCCAGCACATCGTGGTCAGCGGTCTGGTCCAGGAGAACGAGAACGTTTCTATCAGCAAGGTGCCCTTCCTCGGAGACATCCCGTTCCTGGGCAGGCTGTTCCAGACCAAGACCCGAAACACGGGCCAGACCGAGACAGTGGCAATCATCACGCCCAGGTTGCTCGACGCCGTGGAGAAGGAACTGAAGTTCGCCGGTTACGGTCAAACCGGACCGAGTGCGGCCGATCTTCGATCATCCAACAAGGGCAAGTCCGTTGTTTCCAGACCGACACGAACCGCCTCGGCGGGCACTCTGCGGCGCCCTTCGGCTCCCATCAGTGCCAGGGACCTGGCCAACCGGGAGATCCGGCGTTCTCGAGAGAGGACCACCTCCAAGGTAGCTCGTCACAGCCCGGACAACGACGTGGCCAGCGGAACCACCGTGGGTCGAGCGGCCAGCCATGCTTCAGCCCAGCCTGAGCAGCTGAGCCAGGCGAAGTCAGCCGGGGCCGCCGGGTCGCAGGATTCCCGGATGAAGAACCGGGTCCGGGCCCTGTTCCAGAAGATGAAGACCGGAGAGGAGACCGCTTCCTCCAGCAGCCCGAACTTGCGAGTGGCCAGGCGGATTCAGCGACCGACTCAGAGCCGGCGCGTTGAAGCCCTCGAAGCCCCGGTGCCGATGATGGCGGAGTCTCCCTTCGTGGAGGCCCAGGCCGCCAGGGCTGCCGGAGCATCCCGACAGGTTCCAGCCACGGCGGCGCAGCCGGCCACGGCTCGCTGGACACCCCCTCACGTCGAGCAGCGGGTGGACAGCGTTGCAGCCCGGATAGATGCCCTGTTCGACGAGATAGACGACGATATGGAAGAGCAGGCCAACTGATTCTGGATCGTCCCGCTCCAGGAGTGATGGAGAAGCGTGTTGCCACACATCCGTTAGAGGGGTTAAGATGAGGCACCGTCCCGTCGCACGATTTAACTTCGTCATGGGTCAGATTTCATCGGCCTAGGAGAAACTGAAAGCCACAATGGCAGCCGAGACAATTCGCATACTGCTCGCAGACGACAAGATCGAACTCAGGCAGAACATCAAGCGACTGCTTTCCTTCGAGGATTCGATCGAAGTGGTGGGCGAGGCCTCCAACGGCCAGGAAGCCATCGACGTCGCGAAGATCTCCCGTCCGGACCTGCTGATCATGGACATCAGCATGCCCGTCATCGACGGCATCACAGCAACGGAGATCATCAGCAGCGAGCTTCCCAGCATCTCGGTGATTCTCACCTCCGTACAGGGAGACCAGGAGTTCATTCGCCGGGCCATGAAGGCCGGAGCCCGAGACTTCCTGATCAAGCCGTTCTCCAACGACGAACTGATCGATACGATCAAGAGCGTCTTCAAGTCAGACCAGCGAAAGCGCCAGCTCTACCAGGTACCCAGCGCCGGTTCCGGTGACGGCGGCGGCGGGGCCCGGTCCGCAGGCGGAAAGAAGGACGGAGAAGTCATCGCCTTCTTTGCCACCAAGGGCGGTGTGGGCAAGACGACGGTGATGTTGAACCTGGCCGTGACCCTCTCGCGACACGGAGGCCACAAGGTGGCCGTGGTCGACTTCGACCTCCAGTTCGGCGACGTGGCGATCATGCTCAACCTGATCCCGAGTCGGAACATCATCAGTCTTCTCGAGGAGCCGCCCCCCTGGACCTCCAATGTGGTCCTGGACTACATGATTCCCCACGAACAGTCAGGCGTTGAAGTTCTGCTCGCCCCATCCCGGCCGGAATACGCGGAGATCGTCCAGGTAGAGCACATCGAGCAGGTTCTCATGCTGCTCCGAGAACAGTACGATTACGTCCTGGTCGACACGTCGAGCATGTTCCGGAACATCGAGCTCTCGGTCCTGGACTCCAGTCAGACCATTCTTGTGGTCACCACCCTGGAGCTGTCGGCGATCAAGGATATGAAGCTCTGCCTGGACCTGCTGGCAAACCTGAATTACAGCCCGGACAAGATCAAGCTGGTCCTGAACCGGGGCAAGCCCAACATCGGCGGCATCACATATGAGGATGTCCAGAGTGGCTTGAAGAAGGAGATCTCGGCCCTGATACCCACGGAGGGCAAGGTCTGCATCGAGGCGATCAACAAGGGCACGCCGTTCATGCTGAACGACACGACCTCTGAGCTCGCCCAGGCCTTCATCCGCCTCGCCGAACTGGTGGTGGGACAGAAGATTGCCGCGCCCACCGACGAAGAGGGCAAGGCCAGCGGCGGTCTGTTCGACCGTTTCAGCTCCATCTTTTCCGGCCAGGCCGGTGGCGGTTAGGCGTCGCTCTGTGATCCCGGCCCTCGCCGGTGGTCGGGACAGAGTCTTCCTGGGTTTCCCTGATCCGGTTCTTGCCTCCAAGCGCTCCTGGACACACGTTCCGGCCCCTGAGGCGGCCGATGTATCGCCTCGGCGCTGAAGGTGCGTGGCCTCTGGCTGGATGTCTTTCCGCCCCGGTCAGGGTCAGGTACTTGCCTCTTGTACACCCTGGTCCTTTGTCATTCGCGGCAATGGGAGATATAATCCGTAAGAGTAGGTCCGGAGGTATCGGGACGTGTCCCGTTCTGTCCGCCGGACGTTTCGAGGGAGGTTCCCGACGTGTCCCTGCTCGACAGGCTGAAAAACACCCAGTCCGGCGTGAAGAAGGAAGATCTTCAGGCCGACGGTTCCGGCACCGGTGGAGTCGAGGCCCAGAAACCTCAGACTCTCGCCTCCCCTACTTCGGTCCCAACCGAGATGGGCCACGTGGCCGCACCGGGCCTCGCCAAGGTCGACAAGATGACTCTTGGGGGAGTGAAGGAGCGGTTGCTCCAGAAGAAGGCTGTCGAAAGCGCCGCCGCAACCGACGATCCCCACTACGAGTTGAAGGCCCAGATCCAGGACATGCTGGTCGACAACCTGGACACGGAGGCCCTGAAGGCCGTCGGAAACGAAGAGGAGAAGGAGCGTCTCGTCCGGTCGAAGATCGAAGAGCTGATCGGATCGATCGGAGCAGACAAGGATCTGGCTCGAACGAGTCTGGGTCACAAGAACCTGGTTCAGGACGTGCTGGACGAGGTCCTGGGCTTGGGCCCCATCGAACTGCTCCTCAGGGATGACGACATCTCTGAAGTGATGGTCAACGGCCCCAAGAAGATCTACGTGGAGCGCGACGGCAAGCTGGTTCTGTCAGATCGCAGATTCCGCGACGACGGCCATGTGATGAACATTATTCACAAGATCGTGGCGCCCCTGGGCAGGCATATCGACGAGTCGAGCCCCATGGTGGATGCCCGATTGAAGGACGGTAGCCGCGTCAACGCGATCATCCCGCCGCTGGCGCTTTGTGGGCCGGTCCTGACCATTCGAAAGTTCAAGAAGGAGAAACTTCAGCCCAAGGATCTCATTCGATTCGGTACCCTGACGGAGGAGATGGCTGACTTTCTGGCGGCCTGTGTCCGGGTCCGGCTGAACGTGCTGGTTAGCGGCGGAACGGGCTCGGGCAAGACGACGACGCTGAATATTCTCTCCAGCTTCATTCCTCCTGATGAGCGGATCATCACCGTTGAGGATGCCGCCGAACTCCAGCTGCGTCAGGAGCACGTGGTCAGCATGGAGACCCGGCCGCCCAACATCGAGGGCAAGGGTGAGATTTCGATCCGCGATCTGGTCAGGAACTGCCTCAGAATGCGCCCGGAACGAATCATCGTCGGCGAGATCCGCGGAGGCGAAGCGCTGGACATGCTTCAGGCCATGAACACGGGTCACGACGGCTCCCTGACCACGGGTCACGCCAACAGTCCCCGGGACATGATTGCCCGTCTCGAGACAATGGTCATGATGGCGGGTATGGACCTGCCGTCCAAGGCCATCCGGGAGCAGATTGCCAGCGCCATCGACCTCATCGTGCAGCAGAATCGCCTGCGGGATGGAACCCGCAAGATCACTCACATCACGGAGGTTCAGGGAATCGACGGCGAAGTGGTCACTCTCTGTGACATCTTCCGGTTTGAGCAGACCGGCGTGGATGAGAACGGCAAGATCCTCGGCAGATTGAAGCCGACAGGCATCCGGCCGAAGTTCATGCACAAGTTCCAGGAAGAGGGCATCGTCCTGCCGGCCCGCATCTTCATGACCCGCGACGAAGAAGGAGGGTCCTGGTAAATGGGTATGACACCTATCCTGCTCGGAATCGGCATCGTGGTGGTCGTTGCCGCCGTGTTCTTCTTCGGCGACGATGAGGACCAGGAGGTCAAGGACAGGATGGCCCAGTTCGCCTCTTCCGAAGGAGGCGAGGGAGAGGCCGCGAAGGGGACGCTCAAGGCTGAAAAGGGCCAGGAAGCGCTCCAGATGCTCGGCAGTATTGCCAAGCCATTCACGCCGGACGCCCTGAATCAGCGGTTCGGCAAGATGCTGGAGAAGGCGTCCCTGAAGTGGCGTCCCAACGAGTTCGCGGCCCTGGTGTACATCGCCACCTCCGTGACGGGCTTCATCGGTTACGTTTACGGCGGCGCTCTCTTCGCCGCGCTCTTCGCCGCCGTTGGTTGCGCCGTGCCCTTCTTGTGGCTCAAGTTCATGTTCATGCGGCGGATGTCCGCCATCAACGGTCAGATGCTCGACACCTTGATCCTGCTGTCCAACGCCATCAAGGCCGGCTACAGCCTCCTGCAGGCCATGGACATGATCTCGAAGGAATCCCCTCCCCCCATGGGCGAGGAGTTCCGGCGCATCATCCGGGAAGTCTCCTTCGGTGTTCCCGTCGAGGAATCGCTTCTGGCCTTCAAGGACAGGGTCCCCAGCGAGGACCTGGACCTGATGGTCACGGTGGTGCTCATCCAGCGTCAGATCGGAGGCAACCTGTCAGAGATCCTCGACAAGATTGCCCACACGATCCGGGAGCGGATCAGGATTCGTGGCCAGATCGCGACCCTGACAGCCCAGGGAAAGATCTCCGGTTCCGTCATCGCCGGCATGCCGATCGCGCTCTGTCTCATCCTGAACGTGATCAACCCCAAGTACATCTCCTTGCTCTGGACCTACTCCACTCCTGAAGGCGGATTCCACAGCTGGTACATCCTCATCCTCTGCGGAATCATGGAAGTCATCGGTTTCACGGTCATCATGAAGATCGTCAACATCGAGGTCTGACCTCTCACCGGGAAGGGACGCACAAGTGCTCAAGATCATCTTCTTTGGCGCCATCTGCTATGCCGGCGTCTACTTCATTCTCAATTTCCTTGGCGGCGACGACAAGGACGTTCAGGAGCGGCTGGGCAAACTCGACTCCATCACCGCCACGGGTGACGACAAGACCTCGTCCATGTTCAACGAGGAGCTCCAGAAGCCCTTCTCTGAACGGGTGATGATGCCCCTGGTCAGGTCCGTATCCAAGGTCCTGACCAAGTCCACATCCTCCGACTTCATCGGCCAGCTCCAGAAACAGCTGGCTCAGGCCGGCTATCCCGGAGAGCTGAAGCCCCAGGAGTTCTTCGCAATTCAAGTCCTGGTCTTCGTCGTGTTCCTCCTGATGTCCATCGGCATCTGCGCCATGTGGATTCGGGACAACTTCGTCCTCGCCATTCAGGTGATCGGCATCGGTTCCATACTGGGCGTCCTCGTACCCCGGCTCTGGCTGACCCGACGTATCAAGGACCGGCAACACGAGGTTGTCCTGCAGCTTCCGGACATCATGGACCTGCTGACAGTGAGCGTCGAGGCCGGTCTCGGCTTTGATGCCGGTCTGGGCAAGGTGATCGAGAAGTTGAAGGGACCCCTTCCCGATGAGTTCCGGGTTATTCTCCGGGAGATCCGGGTGGGCAAGACAAGGAAGCAAGCCCTGAAGGACTCCATGGAACGAATCGCCGTTCCCGATGTGGAGGCATTCTTCTCAGCCGTCATCCAGGCCGAGCAGCTCGGCGTGTCGCTGGCCAAGGTGCTCCGGGTCCAGTCGGACCAGCTTCGGCAGAAGCGGAGACAGAGAGCAGAAGAGCAAGCCCAGAAGGCTCCTGTGAAGATGATGTTTCCCCTGGTGCTCTTCATCTTCCCTGTCATTCTCGTGGTCCTCTTGGCTCCGGCAATCATCCGGGCATACGACATCTTTGTCGTTCAGGGTCAAGGCCCGGCAGGGGACTAGCCCAAGGTGCAGTCCGGCGAGATTCGCAACCTGACGCGGCAGACCGTGCTCGCTTCCGACGCAAGGCCAGCTGACACTTTCCTGAAGCGCCTCAAGGGCTTGCTGTTTCGCCGCGCCCTCGGTCCTGGCGAGGCTCTGATCCTCCACCCCTGTAACTCCGTACACATGTTCGGGATGCTCTTCAGCCTCGACGTGATCTTCTGCAACAGTCAGAAGCAGGTGGTGAGGACCGTTCGCCGGCTCCGGCCCTTCCTGGCGACTCTGCCGGTCAAGGGGACCGAGTATGTCCTGGAGATGGTCCCTGGAGCCATCGACGAGAGCGGTACAGAGCCGGGGGATCAACTTCTGTTCTGACATAATCACCGAGATTTGATCCCTGACTGTAAACTCGGGAAGCTATCCAACCGATGGGAGAGTGGATCGGGTTCGCCATAGCCATCTGAAGAAGCTGCTCATTCGTCGGACAGCCTGCTGATGGGGGCAACCCAGGAGGCACTCTCCATGACCGATATGCGTTGGAAAACTGGTTTCATCATCTCTCTCATTGCTCTGTCACTGGGTCTCTCTGGTTGCGGCACTGAACCGGGTAGAGTCGGCACCGACAGTGTCTTCACGATTCAGACCAAGCAGGCCGCACGGATTGAAGTTCAACTCATTCCCGCCGTCCTGCCGGCTGACGGGGTGTCGCGAGCCTCAGTCGTCGCCAGAGTCTTCGATGACGAAGGGAACCTGGCGCCCCAGGGAATCGAGGTCACCTTCAGCACCCAGGGCGGCATCAACGTAGATGAGTTCGGCAGTATCATCGAGACCGGTGACAGCCAGTTCGGTGTGGCCAGCAGCAGCTTCACTGCCGGTTCCAGGACGGGCAGTTTTGACATAGTCGTCTCCTCAGGCCGGGCAACCGGCACGGCGAGGATGACCCTGGTGGCTCCGACGAGGGCCACAATCACCGGTTCGGTGACACAGAACCCCTCGTCCACCACGGTTCTGGACATCACAGCCAACGTGCTGAAGCCGAACATCCCCGTCTCGATCACTGCCATTGACGAGAATGGGGTCAGCCTGGGAACGATCCTGCCGCCCAGCATCACCTCCGACAACTCCGGTATCGCTCGAGCCCAGCTGTTCTTCGCGGCCCTCACGGCTCAGCAGGAGCAATCGGGAGTGAAGGGCTTCATCCAGATCACAGCCGAGACGGACACCACATTCGTACCCTTCAGCGTCGGTGGTCAGGGCAGCAACGCGTTTGGAGGTCCAGGAGCCACGGCGCCAGTCTTCCCCAACGCCGTGACATTCTCGCCCGCCACGTTGAGACACGCTGTCCAGAACGGCGCCACTCTGGCAGTGCCCTTCAAGGCAACATTCCCAGCCGGCGCCGTGGGAGGGACAGCGGTCTTCTCCGTGAATCCCCCCTTCGGGAGCACCCAGGCCTCGGGAATCAACGGGTTCTTCGTCCCGGCTAACCAGACCGTCACCATCGCAGCCGACGGAACGGCCTCGACCACAATCGTCATCCAGAACATCCAGACGGCTCAGATCGCCAGCGGACTGGTCCTCTCGGTCAACGTGGCTTCCACGGTGGTGGACTCCAATGGCGTGCCCTTCCAGTACGCCGGCAGTGCTCCCATCACCCTGCTGCCTCCCGTTCCGGCCCTCTCCCTCCTGAGCCTCTCCACCAATCCAACCCGGGTCAGCATCCCGGCGGGTGGCAACTTCTCCAGCACACTGACAGCCAGGGTCCAGGCCCAGGACGGCTCCTTCCCTGCTGGCGTGTTCGTCAACTTCACCAGCGACCAGAGTCAGGGAATTCTGTTTCCCACCACGGTGGCGACAGATATCAACGGTATCGCGCAGGCCACGTTCAGCATGAACTCCGTGCCCTCCGACCTGCTTCAGAACGGGCTGTTCGTCACGCTACAAGCCACGATTCCTGGTGTCGGCTCCGCCACGGACCTGTCCCAGACCACGGCCGTATTCGTCAGTCCCGCCTTCGGCGCTCCGGACCATCTGATCCTCTCGTCCAGCGTCAACCCCAACCCGACGACGGCGACCGTCTTCGTCCAGGGGTCCGTCTTCCCCACCGTGTCACAGGTGACTTTCGATGTCCTGGACATCAACGACAACGTCGCGCGGTCCGCCACGGACCGGGTGGAGTTCGTGCTTCTCAACGGCGGACTGCACGGCGGCGAGACCCTGGAGCCCTCTGCCGGCACTGCCGCCACCACGGGCGCCCAGATCGTCAATGGCCGGGCCTCGACCGTCCTTCGCTCCGGTATCCGGGCTGGAACGGTTCGGGTCATCGCCTTCATCGACAACCTGATCAACAACGGCCGGCCCGATCCGGGCGAGCCCCGCTCCGAGCCGATCACCATCAGCCTCTCTGGCGGCCTGCCAGCAGGTCAGAACTTGAGCATCGTCCCCAATCTCCTCAACGTGGCAGGCCTCATCCAGGCCGGCATTCAGGACCTGATCACGGCCTATCTGGCAGACCGGTTCAACAACCCGGTCATCTCCGGCACCCGGGTCAGTTTCACCTCCTTCGACGCTGTGAATCTTGATTCGGCGGCCCGCATCACGGCCAACACCGCCACGGCGCAGGACAACAGCCAGGCCACGGGCACTCTGGTCAGCCAGGAGCCCACTCCCAACGACGGTTTCGTCGGCGTCCAGGTCCAGACAAACTCCGGCACTGACGCAACGGTCCTGGTTCTCGAGCAGGATCCGGCCAGGCCGAACCTGGTCTACGCCGGCAGCGACGGCGGCGGTGTTTACCGAGGCAACTTCTCTCCCTCCGGGTTCCTGCCCTTCGGCAACATGGCCTGGCAGAACGTCGGCACGGGCTTGACGGGCTTGCAGAACGGTTACATCCGCGACCTCGCCGCCGACCCGCGAGCAGGTCTGAACGGCGTCGTCTACGCCGGGACGGAGCGAGGTCTCTTCCGGTCCACCGGCGGCGGCGGTATCTGGCTCGATCGAAGCGGCAGAGGCCGGATCAGCAACGAAACTCCCGCTCCCGATGGCGGCGGCAATCCGGCCATCTTCGTGCTCACCTTCCCGGCCTTTACTTCCAGGTCCCGGACCGTGGTGCTCGACAATGGTGTGCGCCGATTCGATTTCGTCTTCGATTCCGCCACCCGGATTCGATTCCTAGGCACCACCGGTCTCCCCAGCCCGGCGGCCGCCACGCTGCGGGTCAGCTACGACTACGAGCAAGGCATCCCGGATCTCGTTCCCGTCACATCCGTCGTGGTCAGCCGTAACTCAGCAGCTCCCGCCTCGGCCGACAACGGCATCGTGTACGCCGGTACCCTTGGCGCTGGCGTGTTCCGCTCGACCAACGGCGGTTTCACCTGGATCGGCATCAACTCGGGTCTCACCGATACGAACGTCGTCTCCCTGGCCCTGGCTCGGATGCCGGGCAACACGGCCGACGTCGTACTCCTGGCCGGTACGCAGAGCGGGGGAGTGTTCAAGCTCCGGGGTGGTGCTCCCGCAGCAGCGGCCCGGGCCTTCCGGGTGGTCGCTGAGACCTCCATCTCCGATGCCAATGCCGTGTCTCAGTTGACCTGGGAGGCAGCCAGCAGCAACCTGACGGCTACCCACATCCTGTCCCTCACGACGGACCCGGATCGCCCGGTCAACGACGGAACCCCCTTCCGCGTCTACGCTGGAACCGACGTGGGCGGCGTGTTCCGCACCGACGGCACCAACCTGTTCGATGCCGCCGGCTCGGCGCTCAACTGGTCCGAGGCTGTCCGGAACGTCACCTCGACCAACCTGTCCAACACCCGGGTCACGGCTCTCGCTGTGGACCCCGCCACCAGGCATGTCTTCGCAGCCACTCTGGACGACGACGATCCGATCAATCCGAAGGGCGGCCTGTTCCGCAGCACCGACGGTGGCTCCCTGTTCTTCGCCATTGGCAACGCCCTCGCCGGAGGTGCCTCGCCACTGCAGAGCACACGTCTCCACTCTCTCAGCGTCGGTGGGAGCAACCTCTGGGTCGGCGGTGACGGCCGGCAGGTCTGGCTCAGCCGCAATGCAAGCGACCCGACGACGGCAAACGTGACCTTCACGGAGGCCGCCACCATTGGAAGTCTGGGTTCCAGCGCCATCACGGTGAACCCGGAGCTGGACAACAACATCTATGACGTCTCCAAGGTGCTCTTCTCCGGATTTCCACAGGTGGTCATCACGCCACTCGATTCGGCGACGGACATCGGCGTCGGTGGATTCCAGACCTTCCTGGTCACGGTCTCGGACATCAATGGAAACCCCCTGCCGGGAAACACGGACATCTGTATCACCAGCAGCCCTCAGGGCCAGGTCTCGGCCGGCGGTTCCGCCGGAGTGAACTGCCCCTCCGTGTCCGGTTCCGTGGCGGGCATCACAGTGCCCGATTCACTGCGGGGAAACACGGACTTCAGCTTCACTGTGGGTAACGACATCTTCGCCGAGGACGATATCAACGTGAACGACACGGCGGCGGTCGTCAGAGTGACGGCGACGGTGAAGGACCCGAACGGAACCATCCTGGCCGAGGGCCAGGACGCCATCGGCCGGACCCTCCTGGCCCAGCGCGCCCTGGTGATCAACCACGTCTCTCCGCCCACTTCAGCCAACACGGGTGAGACGTTCGTCATCGCCAACGGCACCGGTCCCTTCCTGGTGAGTGAGCTCAGCGGCCGGCCAATAGTGGACGGCTCGGGCAACCCGGTGACGCCCTCCACGCTCCTGGCAACCTCGGTCTTCACGGTGACGACCGGCGGGTCGGGAACGACCCTCAACCTGAGCGTGTTCGACACGGGAGCCAACAAGAGCGCCACTCTGACCAAGGCGGTCCCTGGCCCCTGATCCAGGCATCAGTAGTCAATCGCGGGTCCGGCTGCAAGGCCGGACCCGTTTTCATTCCCCTTCCGGTCGTGGTAGTCTGGACGGGATGTCAGAAGACAGCCATAGCCGCGAGCGCGTCATTGATGAAGACTTGATCCGCTATCTGTGCCGGCTCTCGAGACTGGAACTCACAGCGGAGGAGATCCCTGTCTACACGGAACAGATCCGACGCATCGTCCAGTTCGTGGAGACCCTGGACCGGGTTCCAACTGACGATGTCCCCCCCACGAGCCACGTCCTGGATCTGGCCAACGTGACCCGGGACGATGTGCCGCGACCATCAGAGTCCCGAGAGGCCATTCTATCCAACGCCCCCTCCCGGACGACGAACTCCTTCAAGGTCCCCAGGGTCGTTTGAAGCTCCCCGATCTGGTCTTCTTCCTCGCAGCCGCCTTGCTGGCAGTGGTTCCCGTCGGCGCTGCAGTCAACACGGTTGGATTCCTGGCTGGCGTGGTGGTGCTCCTCTGTCTGCTGGGTCTGCTCTACCTGCGGGAGCCCGTCGCCTGGCCCGTCGACGGACGGCCCGTCGGCCAAACAGCCCTGCTCTGGAGCGGTGTGCTGCTCCTGTCGCTGTTCTGGAGTCC
>JAJFLN010000836.1 GCA_021772705.1 Candidatus Cloacimonadota bacterium
ATCCCCTTCGGCGTAGCTCAGGACATGCTTCGACAGGCTCAGGACGAACGGATCGGGAAAACTCGGCCATTCAGTCGTCCTGGATGCGGGCATCCATAGTGGGGCGAACGGAGGAGGGGACCCCCTGGGTGACATGCACCCGAGTGTCGTGGTTGGTGTTGCTCTCCGGTTGACTCCTGCGCTAGGCTGCCCGTTGCCAACCTGGTGTCAACCTATGAAACGGTAGGACGTCTCAATTCCACTCGACAGCGCCAAACTCCTTCTAGCACTGGCGTTTCATCAGGGGACCTGAGACAACTTCCTAAAGGCAGTACTTCTTGTGCAGCTTTTCAAGACCGCCTGGCTGATCCAGCAGCTCGATGTCCTTGCCCAGTGTGGATGCGTAGTGGGTTTTGATGAACTGGACCATCCGCTGTCTGACTTCGTCGCCGTTGAACTTGCTCATTTGTCGCCTCCTGTTCGGCTGTTGATCCGGGTACTTCTTCAGGATGGTATCGACGGAAAGTCCACGGGACTTTAGGGGCAATGCCCATGAATGAGTGGAAGGAATGTTTGAAAACGAGGGCTCTGCCCTCGAACTCCCGCCAGGGGCCATTGGCCCCTGGACCCGGATGAACAGGTCGAGCTTTCATCTGTCATACAAGTGTTCATCACCACTCTCAGTCCCACCAGTCCAAATGGGGGTTTGGGGGAGCTGGCTCCCCCAACGGGGTGTGGGGCAGCGCCCCAGTACAACAAAATCCGTCTTATCTCACTGGCATTGCTCTTAGAGCCAATGCCCATGAATGAGTGGAAGGAATGTTTGAAAATGAGGGCTCTGCCCTCGAATTCCCGCCAAGGGCCATTGGCCCCTGGACCCCAGTGTTCATCACCACTCTCAGTCCCACCAGTCCAAATGGGGGTTTGGGGGAGCTGGCTCCCCCAACGGGATGTGGGGCTGAGCCCCACTACAACAAAATCCGTCTTATCTCACTGGCATTGACTTTAGGGGCCATTGGCCCCTGGACCCCGATGGACAGGTCCAGCTTTCGTATGTCATTCAGTAGTCCGGCATGCTCCGCTCCCTGGCGGCATCTCCGAGCCCTGTGTCCTCCAGATTTCCCTTGCTGTAACATGAGTATCTGGTGACAGCGGACAAGGGATACGACGAGATCGGCGAACTCATCAGGGCCGGGGATCTGGGCGGCGCGAAGCGGCTGCTGAAGACGCACCTCAAGAATCAGCCCACCGATGTCTACGCCCTGAACAAGCTTGCCCTGGTCCTGCGGGAGCAGGGGGATCTGTCGAGCTCGAAGAAGGTGCTGCAGCGCATTCTGGATGCCAGCTGCCGGGACCTTTACACCCACTACATCCTGGGCACTATCCTCCTGGAGGAGGGGCGGTATCTGGACGCTGGCAAGCAGTTCAGGCAAGCTCTGGAGCTGAACGAACAGGACGCCTATTCCTGGAATGGCCTGGCCCTTGCCCAGGCTCGGTCGGGTAAACGGGAGGAGGCGGAGAAGAGTCTCAAGAAGGCTGTCACACTGGACAGCAACCACCCGTACAACTACAACAGTCTGGGGCTCTTTTACCTGGAGTCAGGGGACACAGATCGGGCCGAGACCTATCTGAAGCAGGGGCTCAAGGCCAATCCCAGGAACCTGACTCTTCACGAAACCCTGGGCAACCTGTATCAGCACAAACATGATTATGTGCGCGCCCGGGAGACCTATCAGATCATCCTCCGCCACTATCCCAAGAGTGAGGTCGGGGAGCGGTGCCTGGGCAAGCTGGCCCTGGAGCAAGGCCAGATCCAGGAAGCCATCTCCCACTTCGAGCAGGCCCTGAAGAAGGAAGGTTCCGGCTGGGAATCCCTGGCCTATCTCGGGGAGATTTACCATGAACAGGAGGCCCTCGAGAAAGCACAGCATTACTACCTTCGGGCCATGGAGGTAAACCCCAGGAGCGCCAAGCTCCTGGCCAACCTGGCAGATCTGTTCATCAGGAGGGCCTTCGTGCTCCGGGCCTGGATGTGCTGTACCCAGGCCGTCGCTCAGAAGCCCGACTATGCCTACGCCCATTACCTGATGGGCAAGCTGTATCTGGCGGAGCGGATAGTCGACCGGGCTGAGGATGCCCTGACCAAGGCCCGGGAACTCGATCCCCATGACCTATACACCCTGAACGCCCTGACCGAGACCTTGCTGATCCGGGGCAAACCCAGGGAGGCTCGCCGGGCGCTGGATCAGGCCCTCGAGCTGGAGCCTCAGGACCGCTATGCCGGGCTGCTCCAGGGACTGCTTCTCGTCAAGGAGGGGCGAAAGTCAGACGCCAAGGCCCAGCTGAAGCGACTCCTGAAAAGAAGCTCCGCCGACGCGGTGGGACTCAGAGCCCGTGAGGCCCTGGATGGGCTGTAGCTGCAATGCCGGTGAGATAAAACGGATTTTGTTGTAATGGGGCTCTGCCCCAATTGGACTGGTACGACTGAGAGTGCTGATAATTCATGGGCATTGGCTTTAGCCGCTTCACTCACTTCCCGTAGATCCGCTCGTAGGCCAGCAGGCTGCGCCCCACCTTCTTGACGTACCACCGGGACTCCAGGAGAGGGATCTGCTCGATGAACTCGTCCATGGGCAGGGAGGACCTCTTCCTCAACCACTTCCTGACGTTTCCGGGACCTCCGTTGTAGGCCGCCATGGCCAGGAGCTCGGGACTCAGGTACTCCTTGTACATGTCCGTCACGTGCCGCAGGTACCAGCATCCCATCCGGATGTTCAGGTTCCTCTCGTAGAGCCGGGAGATGTCGAGCTTGCCCATGCCGAGCTTCCCGGCGATCCAGCGGCCCGTGGAGGGAATGATCTGCATGACGCCTCGAGCATCGGCCCATGACTGGATGTCCTGCTGAAAGTGACTCTCCTCCCGGGAGATCGCCAGGGCAAGATGAGGGGAGACGCCCCACTCGCGGCAGTACTCGAGGTAGGTCTCTTCGAAGGGAACGGGATAGAGGAGCCTGTCCAGATCGTCCTGCCGGAGCCCCTCCAGTTCGGAAGTCGCGTTGGACGCCTCCTCGGCGACCTGCAGGGCAGCGCGGGGCCGCTTCAGACCCTGGTAGGCCAGGCTCAGGTTGTTTCGAATGGCGTAGCTGCGGGGGTGCTGCCGCCGGCCCCACTCCAGGAGCAGGACCAGGCTCTCCCAGTCCCGGGCCGCCAGAAGAAGTACGGACTGTTCCGCCACGGGGCCCTCGGGCAGCTTCAGGAATCGGTCCGGCAGAACCTTGAACCGGCGCTTTCTTGGCCATCGAGCTCGGGGCCGAAGCAGCTTGGGTCTGCCGCCGGCCAGACGGCTCGAGGCGAAGTCCCGGTAGATTCCAGCCGTCTGATCCCTGGAGAGCTGACGAAGGGCCTGCTTTCCCTTTCCCGCCTTGAACAGGCTCAGGGCGTGCCAATAACGGGCAGACATGCCAAGACGGCGACGGCTGTGGTTCTTTACATGCACTTCCAGGACCGCGGCAGCCTCCCTGTACTTCCGGTCTCGAAAGAGAGCCCGGCCCCGCTCCCAGGACAGCTCAGCCGCCGAAAGAGTCCCGGCCTGTTCTCGTAGAACGTGCTGCCGCAGAATCTCGGCCTCGCTCTTCTTGCCCTGACGATCGGCGATCCGCGCCAGCTCGATCCGGGCTGTCGCCGCCCTGGACGATGCTGGCTCGATATCGACGATGGATTGGAATGATCGGCGGGCCAGATCCCAGTGTTTCGAGGCTCTATGGACTCTGCCGAGGAGGAGCAAAGCCTCGGCCCGGGAGGAATCGGGGTTGGCCAGGTCGTTCGCCAGGTCCGTCAGACGATTCGCAGCCAGGTCTCGCCTGCCCAGTCGACTCTCGTACCGGGCTCGAGCAATCTCGAGATCACATCTGAGCGTGCCTGATGTCGTGGGTGCCAGGGGCAGCGCCGAAAGGGCCTGGGGTATCAGCTTCTTCCTCTCCAGAAAGCGAGCCCATCGAACAGCCTGAATCGGATCGGAGAAGGAACCGGCTGCTCTTCCCGACTTCTGTTCCGCCAGCAACTGGTCGACCATGAACTGCTTCGCCGGACTGGAGCCGCCTCTCAACATGGATGCGTTCAGCAGAGACAGATGATAGCGAGACCTTTCGCCAGCCTGTTTCCAGAGGCGGGCCTGGTCTTTTAAGATTGGCAACTCAGCCTTGGCCAGCTGCGTCCCGGCCAGGGCCATGTCCAGGGCCTCGGCTGCTCCAGTGAAGTCCCCCCGCTTCTCCAGGACCCGGGACAGCTCTATCTGCAGGGAGCCGTGGGCGGCGGCCTCGCCGGTGGCCCCCAGGCTCGCCCGGATCGAGGCCTCGGCCTGTTCCAGGTCACCCTTCTTCACCAGGGCCCTGGCCAGCTGAAGGTCAGCCCAGGGCTGCAGGGGACCCGTCATCTTCCGGAACAGCTCCACGGCACCGGAGTTGTCGCCCTCGCGGGCTCGAATCAGGGCGGATCGATAGTGATCCAGATCCTTTGATGACCCGGCAAGAGCTGGCAACGCCGGGCACGAAGCCAGGACCAGGAATAATGTCATCAGGGCGAAAGGCCGAAGATTCGACATGGTGCACAGTGTAGGTGCTGAGCGCCTTGTTGAACAAGGACCAGGCGTTTCTCCGACTCGACCGGAGGCCCTGCGGAGCAGTCTCGTGGCCAGTCAGGGCAGACCGGCACAGCGAGTTGGGCAAGCGTCACGGTGGTATGATGACAATCGAGGGCAACCGAACATGATGACTCAGCAGCACTGGTTCCTGCTGGCTTGCTTCTCGGCGGTCCTGGTCGGGCTGATAGTCCGAATCTGGGTCCTGGGCAGGCGGCTCACGCAGTTGAAAGGCGTGCTCGACTCGGCGCCGCGCGATGGAGGCGGCCCGGAAGTCGGGAGCCCCGAGTCCTCATCCCTGCCGCCGCCGCTGACAGAGCCTGGACCGGATGGGCCCGTCCCCGCTGCCGGCCTCAGCGCCCAGGCTCCTGGCCCGGCAAAGAAGTCGAAGCGGAGCAACAGCGTCCTGGGAGTCCGTGTTCAGTGGGACGACCCGGGGGGACAGGGGACACCGGAGCCGCCCCGTGGCCCCACTCCTGTTCCGGAGCTCTTCGGCACCCCGGATGTGGCCGTGCCCCCGACGGACCCGTCATCGGACCCGAACGAAGTCTCCATGCTCGATCGGGCCGGAGTCGACGCCACCGCCCCTGCGTCTCAGACATCAGGCACCGACGGCGAGTTGCTGAAGAAACTCCTGAGCTTCGACAGCAGTGGCGGTTCCGAGGAGCCGACCGCGCCCCAGAGCATCGAACCCCCATCAGCCAAGATCCCTCAGTCGCCACCGTCCCCATTTGACGGCCTCGAAGCGACGCCAGCTGAGCAAGCCAGCGCCGCGGTGGAAGCACCCCCTGCCGTCGCAGCCCCGGAGGCGCCGAATCCGCTCTTCGGAAAGCTGGGAGAGTTCACCAACGAGGAACTAGGCAAGCCCGAGAGTGCCAAGCCGAAGGCGCCGATTCAGCCCCTGTTCGCGCCGTCCTTCAACCTGAGTGCGCCGGCAAAGCCTCCGGCACCCTTACCTGAGCGTGAACTGGAAAGCACGGCGGGTCCCTCGCCACTGGGCAGGCTGGGACTTGATCCGGCATCCCGCAAGGCATCCAGCATACTCGGAGGAGTGCTTCCGTCTCGTTCCGAGGCCCGGGATGGGGCGGCGGAGCCGGTCCCGGCTCCACCTAACGCGGCACCGGCACCGTCAGTGGGATCCCTGGCCGCCCTTTCGAGATTTGGCGCTGCCGGACAGGCCCCCATCCCTGCCGGACTACCGACGCCGCCTCCTGCGGGTCCAGGGGTGCTGGCCAAGCTCTCCCAGATTGGTTCCAAGCCGGCGCCGGGCGGTATCTCGCCTGCGCCTCCTCCCGATTCCGGAAGTCCTCTGGCCGCTCTCTCCGGGTTTGGCAAGGCCCCTGCCAGTCCTGTTGCCTCACCGGCGGCTCCATCAGCCGGAGGCAGCGCCAACCCGCTGGCAGCCCTGGCCTCCTTCGGGGGAGGGGACAAGGGCGTGCCTCCCGCCGCCCCACCCGTACGTGACCTGGGAGCTCTGGAGATTGCCTTCGTGGACAATCCGGAGGATCTGAACTGCCTTCGAGAGCTCTCGGAGGCCTATCTGCAGGCCGGTCAGTACGACAACGCCAAGGAAGGATTCGAGGAGCTGCTGGATTCTTCCGAAGCCAGCGACGGGGATCGATTCAACCTCGGGCTGGCTCACCTGAAGTCGGGCCTGCCCGACAAGGCTCGCCCACTCTTCGAAGAGGTTTCGAAGGCCAAGGGTTCGGCCTGGGCTTCCAAAGCCCTGGGTCAACTGCTGAAGTTGAAACTGCCCGGCAAGTCCGGTGGCAAGCCGGTCCCCAAGAAGCCTCTGAAGCTCAGCTTTGGCAAACCCAAGGAGTAGGCGCGCTCATCGCTGAAAGGCTCGACGCTCGATCCGGCGGTTCGCCCGGGTTCGGAGCGCCGGCTGGCCCGCCTGATCTCGAAAGAGATCCCCGCCGTAGTAACCGTCCCTGAGAGAGGGAAAGTTCAGGGTAAAGGTGGCCGGGAACGTGGGCAGGCTTGGGGGGGGCGGAAAGCGTTGCAGGTGAGCGGCCGGCGGAAGAATGCGCACCGGGTCCGCTGCCGGCCTGGAAGGGATGACCCGGCTGGGCGGTGGTCCTGGCAGCCTGCGGGCGTCTACGTTGCCCTGGAAGTTGGCCCGGCCGGGATCCGAGCCGCCCCGGTTCTGGGCCGAGAGGCCCATGGGGGCCGCCAGTAAGATCGAGAGCACAATGGAGATGGGAAGAATGGGACGCATGATCAACTCCCGCAATGATTTTCCATGGGGCGAGGGATGCCTGGCCTAGACGTGTTCTGCTGCTCGGGGCGCTACAAGGCAGCCGCCCCTTCATGCTATACTTCACCGGGAGATGGGCGTCAGATCCTCACCCATGGAGATGCAAGGAAGATGGCCTCTTGAACACAGCTGCCGACAACGGAGAAAGTCAATCGGACTCAGGGGTTCGGCTCAAGAAGATCGAAGCCGCTGGCCGCGCCGGTTCGATAGAAGGGGTCGCAGCGGGCCTGTCTGACGCCGAGACCAGTATCCGGAAAAGGGCCGTTGAAATTCTGGCCGGTCTCGGGACTGCCGAGACGGTGGAACACCTGCTGCTGGCCATCCGAGACGAGAGCTGGGAAGTTCGGAACAAGGCCGCCGAGGCGCTCGGTGCCAGTGGTGACGAACGGGCCGTGGATGCCCTCCTTGCCGGACTTCAGGAGCAGGAGTGGGCCTTCAAGACTTACTGCCTCAAGGCCCTTCACAACATCCAGGACACCCGGATCATCGGGCCTGTGCTGGACCTGGTCAACAACGAGCCCGATCAGACTCTTCGCCGGGAGGGACTCAAGCTCCTCCAAGTCTATCGGAGTCCCGAAACCTATCAGGTCTTCGTGGAGGCCCTCAACGATCCAGACTGGACTGTTCGCTGGATCAGCGCGGAGGCCCTGGGGAATCTGGGGGACAAGCAAGCCATTGAAGCTCTCAGAAAGGTCCAGCGAGACCCGGAAGACAAGGTTCGCTGGAGCGCCAAGATTGCTTTGGAGAAGCTCCGGGACATCAGCCAAGTGGAGATGACCATCATGGGGCTGGGAGACCAGGACCCCATCATTCGCTGCACATCGGCTGAGGAGCTGGGCAAGCTGGGACACCATCTGGCTCTGGAGCCGCTGCTGGTGACGCTCCAGAATGATGCGGACCCCGACGTTCGAAAGGAAGTCGCCGTCGCCCTCGGAAACCTGGCCGACGAGCGTGCCTACGAGCCGCTGGCCGAGCTTCTGACCGACGAAAGTCCCGACATGCGCTGGGTGGCCGCCGATGCTCTGGGCAAGCTGGGCAATCCTGCTGCCGTGGACGGCCTCTTGAAGGCCATCGACGACGAGTTCGATCAGGTGCGGTGGTCCGCCATGTGGGCCGTGGCCAAGTTCAAGGATCTGAGAGCCGTGGAGCCCCTGATCCGGCACCTGGACGATCCTGTCAACTACCTCCGCAAGGAGGCATCCAAGCTTCTACGAGACCTGACGGGTGAAGATCTGGGCGAGGACCCGGCAGCTTGGAAAGAGTGGTACGAGGCCTATAAGGATTCCCTGGCCGATCTCATGGCCATGCGATCCTGAACGGACGCTGACGGCCCGCTACAAGGAGCCGTCGAGCAGCCGGCCGGCCGGGTCTGAGGACCAGTCGGGGACCTGACGCGCTCCAGGGGGCCTGGGCAGGGGCTGGCGCGTCATGGCCGGGATTTCTCCTGGAGTCTTGAAGGGATCGTACCCACGGACCTGTGACATTGGCTGGTTCCGGGCCGGGCGTCTGGTGGCCTGTCTCCCGGCTGCTCCCCGTCCAGTCGAACTGGCCATGCCGCGCATCCGGCGGCGCAGCATGGCGATCTGGCGTTTCGCGAAGGTGTTCCCCGAATCGATGGCAACAGCCTTCTCGAACTTGTCCAGGCTCTTGGCGATCTTTCCCTCGCTCAGATAAATCGTTCCCATGTTGTTCAGGGCATCCACGTGATTGGGGTCCACGTTCAGGAGACGATTGTAGTAGCGCTTCGCCACGTCCAGATTGTTCGTGTTGTGGTAAATCACGCCCAGCCTGTACAGGGCCTTGATGGACTTCGGGTTCGTCCTGAGCACACGCTGATACTCCGGCGCCGCGGTTCGGAAGAGCCCCTGCTCGAAGTAGATCTCCGCCAGCGCC
Source organism: Candidatus Cloacimonadota bacterium (assembly GCA_021772705.1). Lineage (GTDB taxonomy): Bacteria > Muiribacteriota > UBA6191 > JACPRK01 > JACPRK01 > OFTM100. The sequence goes on from JAJFLN010000836.1 coordinate 8,768, forward strand.
GTTCTGGCTCGATCATCCCCGGGCTCGAGATTCACATAGGTCAACAGGTGGCGCTTGAACTTCTGGTGGTCCTTCCGTCGCTGATAGACCTGCGCCAGGCTGAGATGAGACTGGGCATGGCTGGAATCGGTCCGAAGCGCCGTGAGGAACATCTCCTCCGACACGTCGAAGTCCTGCTTCCGAGCGTAGGCGACGCCCAGGTTGAAGTAGACCTCCGCGATGGTCCCTCGATCCAGGTTGCCACGGGCGCTGTGGCGGATGGCCTGGTTGAACTCCGTGATGGCCTGATCGATGTAACCCAGCTTTGCGTAGGCCAGTCCCAGACCGTGATGCGCCTCCGCATAGCCCGGCGACTCCTTGATGGCTTTCTGGAAATTCTGGACCGCAAGCTGCAGCTTGTTGTTGTGCCCCGAGATCCAACCCATGTCATAGAAGTGACGGGCCTTGGTGTTTGGCCCCTTGGGAAGCTGAACCACCCCGGGGGACTTCTCTTCCCTGCCGGAGCAACCGCTCAGAAGTATGGGAAGGGCCAGCAGGAGCAGGAGGGTCCCCCACTTCAAAGATCCTATTCGCAGGTTGGAAGGAAGATATGGACCGATCATATAACAGGAATCGGCAAACCACGGGCGAATGTGTAGGTCTGGCCTTGGTCTGCGGACTCCCGCCGTCCCTGTGGGGCGTGCGCCTATCTGGGAACCAGCTTGCCCGATCGTCTAAAGGCCCGTACTTCCTCTTCCAGTACCAGGATCTGTCCTCTGCCGGCATCGACGATGTAGAAGGTACCGTCAGGCGCCCGGGCGCAGTCCGTCGGTTCCTGGAGGACCAGATCGGAACCCCGTTCCGGCAAGGTTCCCACGAGCCTGTAGCGATCATCGAACCGGAAGATCTTCCGGGCCGTTGAGTCGATCACATGGAGGAAACCCATCTGATCCAGATGGAGGCTGTCGACAGATTCAAAGGGTCCTTTGAGTATCTTCAGGAGCTTCTGGAAACGATCGAAGACCTGGACCCTGCGGTTGCCAGAGTCGGCGACGAAGAACGTGCCATCGGGACTGACGGCGACGTCGGTGGGATCCTTGAACTGTATCTCGCCCCAGCCGTAGCTGCCGATTTCCTTCCTGAACCTGCCGTCCCGATCGAAGACCACCACCCGATCATTATCCGTGTCGGCGACGTACAGGTCCCGGTTCGCGTCGGCGTCGATTCCTGATGGAATGGCCAGATCCAGGTCCCGGCCGATCTCGGAGATCACCCGGCCCAGCAGGTCGAAACGAACCACCCTCTCGTTACGTTGATCCGTGATGAACAGCTCCTGATAGCCGGTGATGACCAGGTCCCATGGTTCATCGAAGCGCCCGTTCTCCAGCTCGCCGCCATCGGACATGGGGCTGGGATTGAAGGACCCGAACTGAAACAGGAAATTCAGGTGGCGATCAAAGACCTGGACTCGATCACTTCCCGTGTCCACCACGTACAGCTCACCTCGAGGACTGATGGCCAGGTGGGTGGGATGAACGAACTCGCCTTCACCCCGGCCAAATCGACCGAAGTCCCTGGAATAGCGATAGGAAGGAAACCGCACCTCCAGGCTGTACTCAACCGGACCCTCCGGCGCTTCAATAGGAAGCTCGATCCGCGCGGGTCCAGCAGAGACCTGCTGCTCGATCCGATCCTTGACGGGCCTCTTCTTTCCTTTCCTCGGAACGGCCACGGCCAGCCGGGCATATCCGGGCGCCGGGGAGTCGAACTGAATGGTGACCGAGCGAGTTGTGGCGCTGGCCGTGAAAGACGGAACCGACTCGAACGCCACCTCTTTGGCCCGAAGATCAGAGCCCGTCATCGAACCGAGCACGCCAGCCACCAGGAGACCCAGAACAGCCGGGCAACACGCCGGCGGAAGGAGGCGAGAACGGCGGGTCAGAATGATCATCGATTACCGGTGCCGATGCCCGCTGGTGCCACTATCCGCCGGTTGAAACGATAGCTGGCGGTCAGATCGAAGAGGCCCGCCAGGCGGGTCCGTTCCGAATTGCCAACCAGGAACCTGACTTCATTGGCGAATGGCAGGCTCGTCAGGCTGTTGACCAGGGAGTAAAGCCTCTGTCTGACTTCGACGGTTGATTCAGGCCGGAGCCGCAGCAGGTCTTCCGAGAGATCGACGAAGAGCCGATCCTTTTCGACGAATACTGTCAGTACACGGGTCCCTTCCGGAATGGCCGGTGGGCGAGCCAGCTCTTGCGGTGGGCGAGCCAGCAGGTTGATGACCTCGATGACCAGCTCCTTGGGAGTCTCCGCCGGGTTGATCCTCGCTTCGACCGCCTCGAGCAATCCCGACTCGGAACGGGAAGGCAGGTAGATCATCAGGCGGGGACCATCGTGTCCCGTCAGATTGGGGTCCCGAAGGTGGGCGCCCATTTCGTCCAGACCGAGGAGTTGATCCGTGCCGGCCGGGTCAGGAGCTCCGGCCATGGTCTGGGTCAGGCTATGGTATCGCTTCATGAGCCAGGCTCGGGCGGTCTCGGGTTGAATGAACCAGCTCAGTAGCAGGAGTACGAAGCTGCAGAACAGGAAGAGCCACTTTCTGTACATTGTGTCTGCTCTACGATTCATGGAGGCTCTCATCAAGGTTCATCGTACGCCGGGGGATAGGAACCGGGACCGTAAGGATCGTCGGGGTTGAGAGGCAGCTCAAACCCTCCTGGGCCGGTGTTGTCCCCTGCCTCACGGGGGTCTCTCCCTCCATAGGGGTCCTGGATAGGCGGCTCGGTGGCGAAGAAGCCAGGAGGCATCTCATCTTCCCCAGGAAGTGCGAAGGGACTGTCCGAGGAGGCATTCCCCGGTAGCTCCAGGACTCCCCCCTCCGGGGATGCTCCGTAGCCCCGAGGTGAAGCGGGTCCGACCTGGGGGAGATTCAGATCCCCCAGAGGAGTGGACGTGACCTCCACCACCGGATCCTCCGGCCCAGGTTGATCCCCGTACCGGGTCACCCGGGCGAGCAAGGCGCCGACCACGCCGTCGTGGATGGCCCTGGCCAGAGCCTGTTCTCCCTTCACACCCGCAGCGCCAGCGCCGCCGGGAAAGTCGATCACGTTTCCGGCTGTCATGATCTTCTTCAGAACGAGCAGGTTCGGTTCCCCATCGGTGCGACCCGAGATGCCCGTGAATCGAGCCATCACCTCTCTCAGTCTGCTCGCCAGGTCCCGGCTCAGCTCGACCTCATCATGGTTGGGGCCGAAGAGCCCTGCCGGGGATGAACCCGACACTGGCACAGCACCGGGATGCAGAATCCAGAAGCGGTCCAGCCTGGGAGTCACATCCAGATAGATGGTCAGGCCGGGCCTCAGGCGGTTGATCTGATCCGGCCCTGGCCAGTCAGGACCGGACGGAAGCGATTTGACCCGGAGACCGCTGTTCTCGAGCAGATCTTGCAAGCGGCCAGCGGCGCCTGCCGCGCTGGGGGCATCGTCCTGAGCGGCGGGCCCCGGCGTCCGGGCGAAGAGGGCCACCGTCAACCCCAGAAGCCGGCTCTTCTCGGCCACAGACAGCCTGTGGAGCGGCGGGAGGTCCGGTGCTGGCTGCCGGCCGACTGGTCGGCCGTGAACTGGTTCAGTCGCCACGGCCGCGGCCGGGTTGGAGGCCGCCTCGGCGGGTGGGGCTTCGGATTGGAGTTCGTCCTCAGCCAGCTCGTCCACCTCTGGCTCCTGGGCTGCCTGCTGCTGCTCTACTGTGGGAGGCGGTTGCAGGACCGGCGCTGGTGGACTCCGTTCGTCGGCGGGCTGTCCCGAGGCCTCCGCCCCCGGGGAAGGAGGGGGCTCTCCTGGCCGGAAGACGGTGACGCTCGCTGCGGGAATGCCCAGGAGCGAGACCAGAGACCTGACAGGAACCCAGAGGGTCCGGCCTTCCAGAACCGGTACATGAGAGAGCCGTCGGATCTCACCGTTCAGGCTGATCTGATCGGAGCCGGGAGTCATCTCCAGGGCGAGTTCCTCGCCGGGACGATCATTGAAGAGCGAGAATGACCGGGTCACATCGCTGAAGTAGTACTCCATGTTCATGGAACGAGCCAGAGCGTCCCAGGGCACATAGTGAGCCTGGTCGATCTCCCGAGCCGGGAGAATGGAGCCCTGGAGGGCTACCTGGAGCTCTGCTGCGGGCCGCTGCGCCTCTGCAAGGCAAGGCAAGAGGGCGGCAAGAACAGACGCACACGCAACGAGACGAGCGCCAGCGGACAGGCAACGGCAGCACCGGACAAAGACAAACAAAGTTGGATGGCGTGGGAAGGGGCCGAGATTTGTATGGTTCTCAGCGATCTTCGGCCACTATACAGGCTTCTCAACGGGTGGGCAAGGCCGGCGGACGAATCTCGCATCAACATATTCCGTCAGTTGCCGATCCATGAGTTTGGATGGGGGCAAAGACTTCGCAAGAAGCCTCCTGCTCCAGTCCACCGGGCTACTCGCCACGGACAAAGCAAACAGTCGCAGCAAAGAGTCGCAGCACACAGCCATCGCAACCGGAGTAGCAGCATGTCGTTCAAGGAGTTGGTGATATCGTGAAGTCCTTTTTCACCCCGAAAGAGGTGGCGAAGCTCGTCAATATCTCCTATCGCCAGATCCAGTACTGGGACAAGACGAACTTCATTCGTCCCTCGTACCGGCGAAGGGGTAAGTACCGCCTATACACGTTTTCCGATCTCATCCAGCTCAAGGTGGCCCGCACCCTGCGGGACCATGACTTCAGCATCCAGCGTCTGCGAAAGACTCTGGTGAGCCTGAAGGAGCTGCTACCTCAGGTGGCCCACCCACTGGTGGATCTCACCTTCCTGATTGAGGGCGATCGGATACTTGTTTTCAACGGTGAGGTATTGATGAACGACGCCTCGGGCCAGAACTACATACGGTTCGATGTGAAGTCCCTCAGAGAAGAGATCAACATTCAGTTCCCCGAGAGTGTTCCCGCCAGCGGTTCCACGCCCTCCGTCGCCGCTACGGGCTAGCTGTCACACAGGACACTCGGCGCGCAGGTCCCCGGTCTTCCTCGAGAAGTCCGGGGATCTTGCTGTTCCCTGTTCTTGCCCCGCGCTCCAGGACGCCCATTCGCATTGCCCGGACACGGAGCCTTACGGTATACTGGCACCGACTCAGGCGGTGCTCGTCTCCAGCGGCGCCGCCCCCTTCCTTGGGCCCTTCCCGGATCGATCTCGAGCAGCCGGCCTTCCCCTCCAGGTGACCGGTTCGCCGCTCCATTCGGCGCCGGGATCGAACCGATAGCCACCGACTTTGAACGCCCTCGAGAACCCGAAGCTCGCCATCGTCAACCTCGGCTGTTCCAAGAACCAGGTCGAGGCAGAGCGCATGGCTGCATCGTTCCAGTCCGCTGGCTGCGATTATCACCCCGACACCCTGAGCTGCGACATCGTCCTGATCAACACCTGCGGCTTCATCGGGCCCGCCAGGGAGGAGTCCGTCGAGACCATCCTCTCCTACCTCGAGATGAAGAAGGAGCGGCCGGGGATGAAGGTGATCGTCGCAGGTTGCCTCTTCGAACGTTACAAGGGAGAGCTGTCCAGCGAACTGCCGGAGGTCGATGGCTGGCTCGCCTTGCCCACGCCACAGAACGTCAAGGAGATGGTACAGAACCTGGGGTTTCGGCCCGCCGCCCCGGAAGGGAAACCAACCTATGGCCGCCCGGTGCTCCTGAACGAACCGGGAGTGGCTTACTTGAAGATCTCCGAGGGCTGCGACCGGCCCTGCAGCTTCTGCGCCATTCCCGCCATCAAGGGGGCCATGCGAAGCCGCCCCCTGGACGAGATACTCCGAGAGGTTGAGGAGCTGACTCAACGTCAGGGTGTGCAGGAGATCAACATCGTCGCCCAGGACCCCGTGACCTACGGCAAGGACCGGGGCATGGCCGACGGTCTGCTCTCCCTGCTCCAGGGACTGGCCGCGACTCCCGGAGACTGCTGGTTCCGTCTCCTCTACCTGTACCCCTTCGGGCTCAAGGAGCAACACCTGCGGGTACTCTCTGACAACCCCAGGTTCTGCCCCTACATCGACATGCCATTGCAGCATGTGAGCGGCGAGATACTGAGGCGGATGAAGCGGCCGGGAAATAGCCAGGCCTACCTGGATCAGCTGAGCCGGTTCCGATCCTCCTGGCCTGGGGTGACTCTCAGGACCACGTTCCTCGTCGGCCATCCCGGGGAAGAGGACTCTCACTTTGAAGAGCTGTGCCAGTTCGTGAGACAGGCTCGATTTCAGTGGCTCGGAGTCTTTCCCTTCTCCCGGGAGGAGGGGACACCCTCCGCGGAGCAGGACGGTCTGTTGGACGAGCAGCTCTGTCTCGACCGGCGTCCGGACTGGATCGTCGTCGTGGGGGACGTCAATTCGACGGCCGCCGCCGCCATGGT
>JAJFLN010000837.1 GCA_021772705.1 Candidatus Cloacimonadota bacterium
CGCCTTGGGCCAGGAGGAGACCTTCCTCGGCAAGGACGACGATGGCGAGAGCACCTTTCCTGGCCTCGATTTGCAGCGATTCGACCCGACGGGAGCGATCTCGCCCCTTCATGCCAGCGTACTCTGTGAAGGGAACAAGTACTTCATCCAGGACATCAAGGAGAGCTCCGGGACCAAGGTGAACGGCAACGTGATCCCCAAGGGCCAGAAGGTTCCTCTCCAGGATGGCGACTCTCTGCTCCTGGGCGGCCAGCTGCTGCTCCGCTTCGAGGTGATGAAGTAGCTGAAAGGCAATCGCAACCAAGAGGCCATTCGGATCGTAGTCGTCATGGTAGTCCTTTCAGGATTGCTTGGCGGCACTTCCTTGTTTGCAGGGGAGTCCGGCCAGGGGCTCGGGAAATTCATCCCGGCCTGGACGAAGGGAATGGCCTGGACAGTGGAAGCTCAGTACCGGTTGAAGCGAGGCGGCGAGCCAGGAGCTCACGACGGGCATCAGGCCTGGTCGGAGCCCGTTCGCTGGCGCTACGAGGTACTGGAACGGCAGCGTGACCTCAACCTGGACGTGATTCGCGTCCGGGCAGAAGAGGTCAAGAGCGCCGGCGCCTCCACGGCCGGGTTTATCTTTCTCGGAGAAGTCGACAATCAGGGCAAACTGAAGAGCCTGGCCATGGCCAGGGCTGCGTTCCGCCCCGACGATCGGCCCGGTGAGCCGGAAAGCATCGACTACACCCGGATGTCGACCGGTCCCTATCCGGTCGTCAACGACCTCTCCATCGTCCCTGCCGATTTCCCGTTGTTCGAAGGTACAGAGCGAACGGAAATGACCAGCAGCGTCACTTTCCATGAGATCACCGAGACACACGGTGGTCTTCATTTTGCCCGCGATGTTGCACAGCGGGTGGAGCTGACGCAGGTCGAGTCCGATGACGAGCGGTTGAGGGTTCCCGTGCCTCCCAGCGCAGATGTGCTGGAGTACACCATCACGCGCCCCAGCGACCGCAGCGCCTACCGACAGCTCTGGACCTCCGCTTCCCCCTGGTTCCTTTACTCTGAAAATGGGAACATGCGGGCATGGCTCGTCGATACGGATTGACGACATGCGGACGCAAGGAGCGATCGACATGAAACTAAGACTGATGACGCTGGCAGCAATGCTGGTTTTCTGCGCTGCTAACGGCGCCTCCGCCCAGGACTGGCGACGGATCGACCCCACGGCAGCCAATTTCCAGCTGGAGTCCAATCCGGCGGAAGTCGAAGCCGCCACGGGAGAGCTCGGATTCAACGAGCTGCCTGTGACTCAGCGCCGTCAAGCCACGTCGGAGCGCCGGGAATACACCCGTTCCGACACCTGGCAGGTCGCCAGCCGCAGCCGAGGAGGTGGTCTCTCCTTGGATCAAAACACGACCCGAGCCTCACAGCATCTGCCGGACAGCAAGAAGCCCTGGTCCTCGACGTACTTCCCCTTCCAGGAGTGCGACATGGCCTTCAAGAACTACAGCCCCGACGGGCTCTCGCCGATGGAGCTCTACGACACCTACGTCTTCAACTCGAAGGGTAAGAACCCGGGCGCCACAGCCTGGGAGGCCAGCACCGTGGCCCAGACCCTCGTGGTCGGAGGGCAGCGCGACTTTGGCCGCCCGGGGCTGGTCTGGAAATGGAAGCTGGGGCACAACATGGCTCCCTGGATGGTCAGAGGCAGCAAGGACCTGGCCCGGATTCCCTATACCGATCGTCGCGGCGATCGCCGCTTCCAGACCATTCAGGTGGACTGGTGGGGGCACTGCAATGGCTGGGCCGCAGCCTCCGTGCTCGTCCCCGAGCCTCCCCGGCAGCTGACGATTCAGCTCAGAAACCCGGTCAAGAGGGTGCGCCTCAAGTCCAACGATCGAATGTGGCCCGGCCAGGACAAGTCCCTGGGGAAGAAGGCCTACGAGACAGTCCAGAGCCGAAGCAGGAGCATCCGGTTCACCGGCGCGGACCTAAAGGCCCTCTACTCGGAGGCATTCCTTTCCACCGCGGCGCGTCTCTCACATCCCAGCGATCCTTACTTCTACCGGCGTGAGGATGCCGGCCAGCGCTACGACCCCGAGCGGGGCGGCAGCCAGGCCGAGCTTGACGCGGCCTTCCGGGACATCCTGCCCCATAACTTCCACCGCATCATGCTCGACCATATGGAGCGGGAGAAGGGGATCGTGGCCGAGAAGGACGCCGACGAGCACGTGAACAACCTGCCCGTCGTCGGCTGGCAGTACATCCGTAGCTACAACTCGTCGCAACACTCCTATGACTTCGTGACCCGGGTCCAGTACGCCGACTACACGCCGCCGACCTACCGGGGAACCAAGCTGCTGCCCATCGACTACAAGTACCGGATCTACCTGGACCGTAACAACCGGGTCACTCGATCCGAGTGGCTGGGCAAGAGCGTCAGAGAGCACCCGGACTTCATCTGGGTTCCGGATCGCCCGATTCCCGCTCCGCTGAAGAGAAATCCGGCAATCAAGCTGGAGATCCTGGACGAGATCATGCGGACCGGAAAGGCCAGCTGAGGCGACAACCCCTACTCCGGTGGCGCCGAGCTTCTCGAGGTTCTGTTGGATTGCTGGGTGCATGTCCCGTAGGGGGTCCCCTGGCCTATTCCGGATCCG
>JAJFLN010000838.1 GCA_021772705.1 Candidatus Cloacimonadota bacterium
GCGTGAGGGCGAAGAGCGTCACGCGATTGATGGTGAACCCCGCCAGCAGGTTGACCAGCAGCGTCAGACCGAAGGTGACCGGGACGGCGATGGCCACGATCAGGCCCTCGCGCCAGCCCAGGGACCAGGCGATGAGCCCGATGACGATCACGATCGCCACGACGAGGTTCTCCACGAGTTCGTTGACCTTCTCGTCAGCCGTGTGCCCGTAGTCACGGGTCACCTCGACGTGGACCCCGTCGGGAAGCAGCCCACCGCGCTCGGCAGCGACTGCCTGGATGGTCTCACGAGCTGCGTCCACGGCGTTGGTTCCCCGCCGTTTGGCGACGGCGATGTGGACAGCCGGCATGAACCGCCCGGCCTCACGCTCGAGGGCGACGGGGCCGATCAGTCCCGGGACAGGGTGCTCGGCAGAGAGGGCGATCTCGGAGGTCGCGGCGGTCCCGAAGCCGAGCCAGGAGACATGCTCGAGCTCCGACGGACCATCGCTGACCTCGGCGACGTCTGCGAGATAGACCGGGCGTCCCTGGAAGACGTTGACGACGAGACGCTCGAGCTCCTCGAGACTGTCGAGGCCACCCTCGGTGCGCACGACGAGCTCGCTGTCGAGCTGCGAGAAGGCGCCTGCAGGCAGAGAGACGTTCGAGGCTCGCAGGGCCCGAGCCACCTGGAGAGGCCCGGTGCGGCGCGCTGCGAGCTTCCGGGGCTGCAGCTCGATGCGGACCTGACGCGGCCGCCCGGAGATCACCCTCACAGCGCCGGTGGTCGGGATCCTCTTGAGCCGGATGGCAAGCTCCTCGGCCACACGCCTGAGCTCATGGTCGCTGTACTGCACGCTGAAGAGAGTCAGGTTGACGATGGGGACATCGTCGATCGAGACAGGCTTGATGACCCACCCCCCGACGACGGCAGGGACGTCGTCGATGTTGGAGCGGACCTTGTCGTGGAGCTTCACCAGACTGTCTTCCCAGTTCTGACCGACGAGGAACCGGACCGTCACGACGGCCTGATCGTCCCGGGAGACTGAGTAGACATACTCCACTCCGGGGATCTCGAAGAGCAGCTTCTCGAGGCGCGTGGCAACCTGCCGCTCCACCTCCTCGGCCGACGCTCCCGGGACGTTGATCATGATGTCCGCCAGAGGGACGTCGATCTGGGGGTCCTCTTCTCGCGGCGTCAGCCCCAGAGCGGCGATGCCAGCGATCAAGGAGATGATGAGGAGCATGACCGAGAGATTTCCGCCCAGGAACGTCTCGACGATCCGCTGAGTGAAGGGTGGCTGCTCGTCGGTTCGGCTCACTCGAGGGCCCCCTTACCATCGGCCGCGTCGTTTCGGGTCAGCAGGACGACCCGGTCTCCGGGACGCAGCCCCGAGAGGACCTCGACCTTGCCGTGCTCGGAGTGCTCGCCGGTGCGAACGAGCCTGCGCTCGACGTGTCCGGTCTCGTCGACGACGTGAGCGAACTCGAGCTGGCCGGCCCTCTCGATGGCGGCTACGGGGGCGCAGTAACGGGTCCTGGTCCCGGCCGGGACCAGGAGCCGGGCGAACATCCCCGACATCAGTCCCTCGCGACCGACGAGGGCCACCTTCACGAGGAACGTCCGCGTTGCCACCTCGGCCTGCGGGACGATCTCCTCCACCACACCTTCCGCCTCGGCATCCAACGTCTCGAGGCGTACCTTCAAGCGCTGTCCCTTCTGCAGCTGCGTGGCGAGACCCTCCCGGACGGGTGCCTCGAGACGCAAGCTTGCGGGGTCATGGAGGGTCATGATCGGCTGGCCGGGAGAAATCGTGTCGCCGGGCTCGATGAGCCGCGAGATCACCTGGCCTGCAGCAGACGCGACGATCCTCGTGTACGAGAGAGCTACCTTCGCTTCCTCCACGGCCTCGGCTAGCTGGTTCACCTGGGCCTGAGCGGCAAGGGCCTCCGCCTCCGCGCTGTCATAGGCCGACCTGGTGGCGCTCTTCTGCTTCAGCAGTGACCTGTATCGCTCGTGCTCGGCCCGGGCCTGGGCCAAGGACGCCTCCGACGCCGAGAGGGCCTGCCGGGCCTGCTCCAGCCGGGAGACCTGATCCCGATCGTCGAGCCGGACGAGGAGCTGGCCCTTCTCGACCGCGTCGCCGGAGGAGACCGTGATCTCCTCGACAGCGGCCAGCAGCTTCGAGCCGATCTGGACGCTCTCCCGAGGACGGACCGTCCCGGGCACCTCCTCGAAGACAGACTCCTCGACCCGAAGGACGGTTTCCGTCGGTCCCGTGGCAGTCGCCTGGACACCGACGGGTGAGAAGCCCGGAGCGATCCTGGACGAGAACAGCCCGGACATCCAGGCCACCACGACCCCGAGCATGGCCAGTCCCAGAGTGGCGACGAGCAGGCTCTTCAGTGCTCTGGCTCCCACGTTGCACGACCTCCTTCACGAGGGCGGACCTCCTCCACCTGCAGTCGGTCCACCCAGCTCTCATATCCATCAGGACAGTTTGAATCGAGACCTCGTCGAGACCTCGTCGAGGCATGGAGACGTTACAGATGCAAGCTCACCGAAGGCAAGAGAGACGAGGCGCCGTGCCCTCGATTTCATGGCGGTCGCGAGTGTGGCCGCCTGAATCGCCGGCGTGGCACCGCGCCACCTCTTCTCATTCCCCTAGAAAGCAAGAACAGCGCCACAACGGACAGGCCCGGTCCGAGATGTAGCGGGCAAGTCTCTGGAGGGCCTGACTGGAAGGACTTGATGCCCCATTTGCCAGAACCCAGAACACAAAGCCCCGAGCCCCGAGCCCCGACTCCCTCCCCCTTACAGAATCCTCCGCCCCAGTATCGCCGCCGCCAGATTCACCACCACCCAGGCCGTCACATTGCCGTGGTCCAGAATGGGATTCACTTCGACCATGTCCACGCTGGTCAGGCCCGGCTTCTCGGCGATCATCTCCAGGGCCATCAGGGACTCCCGGTAGTTGATGCCGCCAATGACCGGGGTACCCACGCCGGGCGCCGCGGCAGGGTCCATGGCATCGACGTCGAAGCTGACGTGGAAGGGGCCCGCTCCGCCGGAGGCGATGGCGATGGCCTGCTCCATCACGGAACGCATCCCGTAGCGGTCGATGGCCTCCATGGTAAACACCCGGATGCCCGAGTTCCTGAGCAAGACCTTCTCGTCCTCGTCAGCCTCCCGGAGGCCGACCAGAACACACCGGGACGGGGCCAGATTGGCGGCCTTGCAGAATGATTTCATGGCCGGCGTGCCGTGGTTGAAGAGCGCCGCGAAGGGCATGCCGTGCACGTTCCCGCTGGGGCTGGAGGAGGGGGTGTTGAAGTCGCCGTGGGCGTCGAACCAGATGAGACCCAGGTCGCTGTGGACCCGGGAAGCGCCGACGATGGAACCCATGGCCAGACTGTGGTCTCCGCCGAGAACCACCGCCGTCCGTTCGCGCTTGAGGGCATCTTCCACCATTCCGGCCAGCTCTTCACAGGCCTGAATGATCTCCAAGGCGTATTTGGCATTCTTCGCATTGGCCTTCCGGGACTCCGGTGTCGGTACCGAGACGTTGCCCAGATCCTCCACGTCGATGCCCATGGCCCCGATGGTGCGGTTCAGGCCGGCGTAACGGATGGCGCTGGGTCCCATGTCGACCCCTCGGCGATCCGCTCCCAGATCCAGGGGAACACCGATGACGCTGACCTTCCGTACCTCCTCTTCACTCCTGGAACGGGACGGGGTCATGACACCCTCCCGCTTCGAGAACGGCGCACGTTCTCCTCCCTGTAGAAGTACTTCCGGGCTCGCTCTATCTGGGCTCTTGAGGGCTGTCTGTCCCCCAGCACGTGGAGGGGGTCCACCTCGTCCTGACTGCTGATCGATTCCAGGCGCATTGCTGCCTCCTTCTTCACGTCGGCGTCAGGAAGGGCGATCTGGTCCAGATGCTGGATCAACGCCTTCCATTCTCCCTCGAAGTCCGCGTCCCGGACAACCGTGAGCCACAGATCGAGGGCCCGGATCGGATGGGCCACACCGGTGGTGGGGCCCGTGACCCAGCCCAGGCGATCCTCGGGCCGGAGGACCGGCCGGGAGAGACGTCTCGGTTTCGGTCCCGCGAAGATCTTTCCCAGGGCATCCTCGGCGGACTGAGCGGAGGATATGACTCCTTTGCTGAACAGGTGGCCGAAGAGCCCCACGATCGTTGCAAGTAGCTGCCGCTTTCGCTCCGATCGCCGGGCCCGCGGATCATAGACTTCCTTCTCCAGGAAGTCGAAGATGAACCGGGAAAACTGCCAGGAGTCCATGGTCTCCAGGGAGCCGATGGCCGGGGAGTTCTCCAGGAACGCACAGAACAGCTCCACGTCAGTCCATGCCATTTCGAGGCCCTGGGCCGTGGCGCCTTCCTCGGCCAGATGGACCAGGAAGCCTCGTACATGTTCGGAAGAGAGACCCTGACTCAGGTCGAGGGCGGAGAAATACTCGTCGATTGCTGCGGCCAGCTCTTCGGGAGACCTGGGCCTGGCTTCGTTGAAATTCATAAGGGGTCTATTATAGTACCCGT
>JAJFLN010000839.1 GCA_021772705.1 Candidatus Cloacimonadota bacterium
TATAGTCTGAGCCTGTCGAAGGATGAATGGAGCGGGCGGCCATAGTGGGGCGAACGGATCCGGAATAGGCCAGGGGACCCCCTACGGGACATGCACCCGCCTCGTCGCCCGACGTTGACTTCCCCTTACATATAGTGTAGATTCTCGCCCCTGTAACTATTCATTCCATGCTCCCGGAATCATGCCGGCGGGCTCGGTGCGCTTCATGAGAAGCGTCGCCCTGACCGGTCCGGGAGAATTGAATCGGTCCCGCAACAGCTGGGACCGGTGGGTAACCAAAGGAGTTCTGCATCATGGGCGAGGTCTCTCTCAAGGCCCTGCTGGAAGCTGGCGTCCACTTCGGTCACCAGACCCGGCGCTGGAACCCGAAGATGAAGAAGTTCATCTTCACGGTTCGCAACGATATCTACATCATCGATCTGCAGAAGACGGTGCGGCAGATCAAGCGTGCTTGCAAGTTCGTGAAGAACATCTCCAGACAGGGTGGCAAGATCCTGCTGGTGAGCACGAAGAAGCAGGCTCAGGAGATCGTGGAGCGGGAGTCGGAGCGGGGCGAGATGTACTACGTCCATCAGCGCTGGCTCGGCGGAATGTTGACCAACTTCTCCACCATGTCCCGTCGAATCCGCCACCTGAAGTCTCTTCAGGAGATGGAGTCTTCCGGAGTCCTGGACAACTACCCGAAGAAGGAGCGCAGCAAGCTCCTGAAGCAGAAGGCTCGCCTGGACAAGTACCTCGGCGGTATCCAGGACATGAAGGATCTGCCCGATGCCATGTACGTCATCGATCCTCGGCGGGAGCACATCGCCATCCGGGAAGCCCGCAAGCTCGGCATCCCCATCATCGGCATCGTGGATACCAACTGCGACCCCGATGACGCGGACATCGTGATCCCCGGAAACGACGATGCCATCCGGGCCATCCGGATCATCACAGGGTATCTGGTGGATGCCATGGAGGAAGGTCTCCGCGAGAAGGCCCAGGTCGTCGAGCAGGCCAAGAAGGAGAAGAACGCCGACGAGACAGAGGCCCGGGAGCGAGGCGAATTCGCCGCCCGGAAGGTGACGCCGCCCGCCAGGATAGCCGAGCCAATCCTGACGGCAGAAGGAAAGGCCGTGACGCCGCCTGTGCTGGAGAAGATCGACGAGTCGGCGCCGGCAGAAGCAGAGGCGGCCCCGGTAGCAAGGGCAGCGGAGGCAGCCCCGGCAGCGGAGGCAGCCCCGGCAGCGGAGGCAGCCCCGGCAGCGGAGGCGACCCCGGCAGCGGAGGCGACCCCGGCAGCGGAGGCGACCCCGGCAGCGGAGGCGACCCCAGCAGCGGAGGCGACCCCGGCAGCGGAGGTGGCCCCGGCAGCGGAGGCGGCCCCAGCAGCGGAGGCAACCCCGGCAGCGGAGGCAGCCCCGGCAGCGGAGGCAGCCCCGGCAGCGGAGGCGGCAGCGGAGGAAACTCCAGCGGCAGAGGCGGCTCCTGAAGCACCTGCAGTGAAAGCAACTGAAGAGAAGGCTGAAGCAGTGACGGAAGCGCCCGCGACGGAGGCTTCGACTGAAGCCAAGGAAGAGGAAACCCCGGCCAAGGAACAGGAAAACGTCGGCTGAGGCAAGTCTCATCAAGGGACTATCGAAAGGTCAGAGAATCACAATGAGCATTGCAGCAAGTGACGTCAAGGCGCTCCGCGAGCGGACTGGCGCAGGCATGATGGATTGCAAGAAGGCGCTGGTGGAAACCGAGGGAAACCTGGAGTCCGCCGTCGACCTGCTGAGAAAGAAGGGTCTCGCTGCGGCGGCCAAGAAGGCCGGACGTATCGCCAGCGAGGGTGTTGTTCAAGCCTACATCCACCAGGGTTCCCGCATCGGGGTGCTGGTGGAGGTCAATTGCGAGACCGACTTCGTGGCTCGCAACGAGCAGTTCCAGGAGCTGGCGCGCAACATCAGCATGCAGATTGCCGCAGCCAACCCCTCCTGGGTCAGACGCGAGGACGTTCCGAAGGACGTCCTGGCTCGGGAAATGACGATCTACAAGGAGCAGGCCCAGGCCAGCGGCAAGCCCGAGCAGGTCATCGAGAAGATCGCCACGGGGAAACTGGAGAAGTTCTACGGCGAGAGCTGCCTCGTGGAGCAGAAGTACATCAAGGACGATAAGCAGACAGTCACTGATTTGCTTCGGGCTCAGATTTCCAAGCTTGGGGAGAATCTGTCGATCCGACGATTCGTTCGGTTTGAAGTCGGCGAGGGCCTCGAGAAGCGTCAGGACAACCTGGCGGAGGAAGTAGCCAAGGCCGTCAGCTAGTTCGAGACAAGAAACGGCGCCGGAGACGGCGCCGTTTTCATCCCGGCCCCGGGGAGTTTATGGCCCAGTGGCTCGATCCGGCACCGAGATGAGAACGAGAATCGATGATCACCCCCACTCCAGTTGAATCGGAACCCACTCCGCCGGCCCAGGGCCGCAGGGGAACGCCGCCAAAGCGGATACTCTTGAAGATCTCCGGTGAAGCTCTAATGGGGGAGCAGCAGTACGGGATCGATCCTGAGTTCGCCGCCTATCTGGCGGGCCAGATTCGAACGATTCACGACGAGGGTATCGAGATCGGTCTGGTCATCGGCGGCGGCAATATCTTCCGGGGGGTGGCCGGCGTTTCTCAGGGCCTCTCCCGCGTGTCTGGCGACTACATGGGCATGCTGGCCACGATCATCAACGCCCTGGCCGTCCAGGATGTCCTGATCCGCCATCGCATCAACACCGAAGTCTTTACCCCCTTCGAGATGCCGGCCTTCGCCCAGAGGTTCAATGCCGCCCACGTCAACGCGACGTTGCGGGACGGCAGAGTAACCATCTTTGCCGGCGGCACCGGAAACCCCTACTTCTCCACCGATTCGGCAGCCGCACTCAGGGCCGCCGAGATCCGGGCGGAGCTGTTGATGAAAGCAACCAAAGTTGACGGCATCTTCGACAAGGATCCCATGAAGTACGACGACGCCGTCAAGTACGACCAACTGAGCTACCAGGAAGTGCTGGAGCGTAATCTCAAGGTGATGGACGCAACTGCCATCGCGCTCTGTCGAGATGTGGGCATGCCGATATTCGTGTTCAATCTGAGGACTCCCGGCAACATGGCCCGGGTGGCCGCGGGGGACACTTCCTTCGGCACGATGGTGTGCTGATTCCGCCGGTGCAGCCGCGCCGTTTCTGAAGGAGGGACAAGGGTTGCAAGATCTAGATCCTCTGTACAATCAAGCTCGAGAGAAGATGGAAAAGGTTGTCGAGGCCGTGAAGACTGAGATGGGCAAGATCCGAACGGGTCGTGCCAATCCCGGTATTCTCGATGGCATCCGGGTCGACTACTACGGCACCGCCACACCGCTGCGCCAGCTCGCCACGATCAGTGTTCCAGAACCGAGGGTCCTGATGATTCAACCCTGGGACAAGAGCACCCTGGACCTGATCAGCCGGGCCATCACCAAGTCCGACCTCGGGATGCCGCCCAACAGTGACGGTAGCGCTATTCGTCTCAACATCCCTCAGCTGACCCAGGAAAGACGTCAAGAATACGTCAAGCTGGCCCACAAGAAGTGCGAGGATGGCCGGATCGCCGTCCGCAATCACCGGCGGGAGATCAATGACCTGATCAAGAAGGGTGAGAAGGATCATGAGCTTCCCGAAGACGACGCCAAGAAGGGCCTGACCCAGGTGCAGCAGATCACCGATGAGTTCGTGAAGAAGATCGATGAGGTCATGCAGCACAAAGAGAAGGACATTCTCGAGGTCTAAGAGAGGATTACGAGATCGGCAATCAGGGACTCACCAGCAACGGCCTCAGTTCGTCCCGGCCCGGGACGGGCTCGGTCTTGCCTCCCCAGTGGGAGCAGGTGGACCTGAAAGACCTGACCGCCGATGAGACAGCCGTCCTCGCCAGTATCGAGCGAGAGAAGATCCCGAAGCACATCGCCTGCATCATGGACGGCAACGGCAGGTGGGCCAAGACCCGCTCCAAGGAGAGGATCTTCGGTCACCGGATCGCTCGCAACGCCGTCCGGCAGGTGGTGGACACCTGCCATCGACTCGGGGTCGAGTATCTCACCCTCTACACCTTCAGCTCCGAGAACTGGCGTCGTCCCCGGGCCGAAGTGACAGCTCTCATGCAGCTCCTGAAGGACACTCTCTCGAGGGAGAAGGGGCCCCTCAACGAGAGCAACGTACGGCTCCGGATCTTCGGAAACGTGGATGAGCTGCCAAATCACGTCAAGAGGGAGGCGGAGGACTCCGAGAGGTTAATGCGACAGAACACGGGACTGAACCTGAATCTGGCGATCAACTATGGAGGCAGAGCAGAGATCATACAGGCCGTCCGGGACCTGGCCGATCAGGTCGCTTCCGGCTCTCTTCAGCCCGATCAGATCACGGAAGAAAGCCTTTCAGGCCGCCTCTTCACCGGCGGGATGCCCGATCCGGAGCTGCTCATCCGAACTGGTGGAGAGCAGCGAATCTCCAATTTCCTGTTGTGGCAGCTCGCCTATACGGAGCTCTGGGTCACGCCGACTCTCTGGCCCGACTTCACCCGGCTGATGCTGCTGACGGCCATCGGAGATTACCAGGAACGCAACAGGAGATTCGGTGGCCTTTGAAACCCTCGCGGTCCGGGCTGCCAGCACCATCGTGCTGGCGCCACTGTTCGTCTGGGTCACCGTCGTCGGCGGCTTGCCATTCTTGTTGATCATGGGCATCGTCGCTCTCGTGGGTATGGTGGAGTTCAATCGCATGGCCCGGTCCGCCGGTCTCGCACCGGATCTGCCCCTTGCCTGCTTCGGCTCCATCGCCATATTCGCTTCAGCATGGCAATTCGGTGTCCAGGGCGCCGCCCTGGTGATCACCCTCTTTCCCTCCCTTCTGATCCTCCGCTATGTGGCAGGCGACGCATCGGGCAAGGCGATCGTCAATTCCGGCTTGACCCTTTACAGCGTCCTGCACTTCGCCTACTTCACCTGTTTCCTCTATCTCCTCAGGGAGACGCCGGGCCGGGAGCTGGCTGCCCTGATCTGCCTGCTCGTCCTGGTCTGGATACAGGACAGCGCCGCCTATCTGGTGGGGAGTGCCTGCGGCCGGACTCCCCTGACTCCCATCAGCCCGAAGAAGACCTGGGAGGGGACCACAGCGGGACTGATCCTGGGTGTCGCAGCCGGGCTGGCCACCCTGCACTTCGGCTTCGGCCGCCCCCTGAGCATCACCTCGGCGGCGGTGTTGACAGCCATCGGCCTCCTGGCTCAGCTGGGCGACCTGAGCGAGTCCTTGATGAAACGCAACTTCGGCGTCAAGGACTCCGGAAACATCATCCCCGGACACGGCGGTATGCTGGATCGCTTTGATTCTCTGAGCTTTTCAGCACCCGCAATGTACATACTTTACCCATGGACTTGAACTTCAGCATCCTGGAGGCGTCTTATCCTGCAGGTATTCAGAGCCGCCGGGCTACTCGCCCATCCGGGCGCGGAATGACCGGTGGAAACGAACGGCTTCACTTCGAGAGGGCAGCAACATGCTAGTTGGAACTTTTTGGCTGGGAGTCCTGGCCAGCTGGATAAGCAAGGCGCTCGCGTTCATCGTGATGATCGCCATCATCGCCTTCGTCCACGAGATGGGACACCACCTGATCGCAAAGATGTCGGGTGTGAAGGTCTACGAGTTTTCCCTCGGATTCGGACACAAGATCTGGGGCCGCCAGTGGGGCGAAACGGAATACACCCTGCGCTGGATTCCACTCGGTGCCTTTGTCCGTCCTGCGGGGATGAACCCCGACGAGGATGAGGCAGAGGGAGAATCGGACCTGAAGGGACGTAGCTTCGGGGAGAAGAACTTCTTCATCAAGCAGGCAATTCTCGCTGGCGGTGCAGCTGGCAACATCCTGTTCGCTGCCCTGGTCTTCACAGCCTACTTTCACATCCAGGGATTGCAGTCCAGCAACATCCTGGTGAGCGTGGCCAGCCCGGGCAAACCGGCCGCCACCGCCGGTGTCCTGAAGGGCGACATCATCACCGCCCTGGACGGAAAGGCTCTCACCAGTCACCGGGACGGTATCAAGTACATCAATGCCCATGCAGGTGAACCGGTCAAGGTCGAGGTCTTGCGCTACTCGCCGGCTCCCGACGTGACTCTCCAGGGTCCCGACATCGGCCTGGAAGGAACCCTGTCCATATCTCCCCTGGGTGCCCAGTTCGAGATAGCCAAGATCGAACCGGGAATGGGAGCTGACAAGGCCGGACTGGTCATCGGCGATTTGATCGCCTCCGTGGGCGACAAGAGGATCGACACATTCAGGAGTCTGGAAGACCTAATGAAGAGTCTCCGGCAGGGTCCGGCTCCGCTCAAGATCAAGAAACCGAGCAGGCTCGTCTTGACGGTCGTCCCAGAAGCTCAGGCCAGCGGTGTCGGTCTCATCGGCATCGGAGTCCACGAACATCTCTTCGGTCCTCGAAAGCCGATCCAGTTCTCCGAGGCCGTCAAGAAGGGTTTCCGGCATACCATCGACGGTGTGTTCATGATCTACCAGCAGGCCGTCGGTCTGCTGGTCACATCCATTGGCAAGATGACGGTACCCAAGGAAGTGGGCGGCCCCCTCATGATTGCCAGCGAGATTGCTCGCGGCGTCGACATCGGCTGGATCTACCTGCTCCGCCTGACGGGATTGCTCTCTCTGGCCATCGGAGTCTTCAATCTGCTTCCCATCCCGGCCCTCGATGGCGGTCGCATGTTCGTGCTGCTCATCAAGACCATCCTGGAACTGGGGCACCTGGTGCTTCGACCCAGAGCGGAGTCTCACGAGGTCATCGGAGCCCGAGGCGAAGAGGTCCTTCACTTCATGGGTTTTGTCTTCCTCATCTTCCTCATCATCGTGGTGAGCTGGAAGGATGTTCGGCAGATGATGGGGGACGACGGCAACCCCATGCCCGCAGCCTCGACGAGCACTCCCGCCACGACTCCCACGTCCAGTCCTTGACCCCCATGGGGCTAACGGCAATACCCATGAATTACTGGAAGAAATGTTTGAAAACGAGGGCTCTGCCCTCGAACTCCCGCCAGGGGCCATGGGCCCCTGGA
>JAJFLN010000840.1 GCA_021772705.1 Candidatus Cloacimonadota bacterium
GTCCTGAGCTACGCCGAAGGGGATGAATGGAGCGGGCGGCCATATCGTCTGAGCCTGTTGCAGCATGTCCTGAGCGACGTCGAAGGGGATGAACGGGGCGGGCGGCCCTTCGACTGGCTCGGGGCGAACAGGGGGAGGGAAAAGCCGAGAGAGGAGCGGTCCTCCCCCGGCAAGAGTGCCTCGATGCGGCCGGACGTACCCGAGGTGGCAAAACCACGGGGTCGTCAGTGTCCCGTCTTTTCCCGCTGGGGAAGCAGGAGTGAGGCACCCCCCTCGTGCCGGTCCGAGACGCCCAGGCACGACCCCACTCCGAGGGTAGGGACGGGGGCCGGTTGTAGAATTGCGGAAAAGTGGCGAGAAAGTTCCGGCACCGCAACTCCCATCACAAGCAAGCCCTGACTTGCCCCGCAATTTGATGCTCGCCGCAACCCTGCCAGGACGCTCCTCTCTGCCCGGTCTATCGGGTCCGCCGGCCTTTGAAGATCATGAGCTGGTTCTCGGCTGTGTCGAGAACGCAGAGATCGTGGAGCTTGTCTCCCGTGACGTCAGCTACCACGGACCGTCCCGGAGACAGGTCACCGGTCACGAAGATGGGAGAGTCGAAGGTCCCATCTCCCAGGCCCGGCAGGATCGCAATCCGGCCATCCCTGGCCGTGGCGGGACTGGCCGCCCGGACGGGAACGATCACATCGAGGGTACCGTTGCCGTCGATGTCCGCCACCACAGGATCTCCTGCCTCGGGGGACTGGAAGAGAACGGTCTTGGGGCCGAACCGGCCCGAGGAGTCCGATAGGCTGAACAGGATGTTCGCCTCTTCCCGTACCACGATGTCCTGGCGGCCATTGCTATCCAGGTCTTCCAGGACGATGCCGGAGAAAACCGACTGGGTGGTTCTTGCCGCCATGACAATGCTGGGAGCGGCGAAATCGAAGTGGCCCAGGCCGTCTCCGGCGAAAACCCTCACGGTACGGGGAGTGTTCACATCGGTGAAGACGGAGGCGACGAGATCCAGCTTCGAGTCTCCTGACAGGTCTCCCAGGACGGGATACTGAAGGATCTGCAACGGAGAACTGGTGATCACGGGACCCTGTTCGGAGAAGGTGCCATCACCATTGGAGAGTTGAACGTAGGTGGTGGCGAAGACTCCAATCCCGGGATTGTTCAGGAAGCTCGTCGCCACGATGTCGTCCTTCCCGTCTCTGTTGACGTCCCCGGACACGTGGGAGACAAGAAACTGGGGAATGTCGGGAGCAGCCACGAGGGTCAGTCCTCCCTGACCATCTCCCAGAAACGGTACGACCGCAGGGCGGATGAATGGCGGAAACCTGTTTCCCAGACCCGGCGAAGCCCGGACGCTCAGATCCTGATTGCCATCGCCATTGAAGTCAGCCGAGGCCAGTTGCTGCACCGATCCGGCGGGTAGCGAACCTGGCTGCCCCAGATCCCTGACGGCTACCGTCGCTGGTAACTCGAGAGTGCCGGAAATACCGGCGAGATAGACAGAGAGGTTGGTCGTGGCGCTCTGATGCCCGACGGCCAGATCCTGGCGTCCGTCAGCGTTGAGGTCCAGAGCCAGCAGATCCAGTGGTGGGGCCAGAAGCACGATGACTGAAGGAGATGTCTCGACCGGAAGTTCTCGTTCGACCTGGAGGGTAAACTCATGCGTACTGGTGTCAGAGCGACGATCCGAGACGGCCACGACAAACACCGCCGTCGTGGTCTGCAGGGCCGTCCCGCCCAGCAGTCCCGATGCCGAAAGACCGATACCTGTGGGGAGACTGCCCTCCGCTACCGAGTACTGGTAGGAAGGCTGGCCCCCGACGGCAGCCAGGCTCTGCCGATAGTCGATCCCGACGGTGGCTTTCGCCAGTCGCCGGGTTGCCAGGGTGAGGGGAGTCGGGGATTGATCTGGTTCTCGGACCAGCCAGGGTACGCTGAATGCCGCCGTGGCACCCAGGGAGTCCCGAACGCTGGCCTGCAGATTGAACAGCCCCGGTACTGCAGGCGTCCCGGAAAGCTCGCCGCCGGGGGAGAGAGTCAAGCCCGGGATGGGGCGCACAAGAGAAGGGGAACCGAAAGTGTATGGCCCTTGGCCACCCTGAGCCTCGAATTGATGGGAGTAGGGCTGACCCACCACAGCCCCGGGCAACGGCTTCCGGACCAGGCCGACGCGGATGGGAGCTTCCGCCAGAACCAGCCGGTTGACGGTACTGATCGGAAACTCCCCGGCAAAGCTCAGGACGAACGATCCATCTGACGAGACAGCGGTGCGGTTCCGGGACTGGCTGCCGATGGCTCCAAAGCCCTCAACGGTTCGGATGTCGAGAGAACGGGTATCGACCAGAAAGGCCGATCCGCCTTCCCCGTCGAAAGCGATCACCGTCTGACCCTCGGGAGTAATGGCGATGGGACTGCCGAGACTGGCTGTGGCGGACCTGATGCGGCGGACTCGTCTGTCCGCCAGATCGATCAGGGCCAGCTCCTGATCGCCCAGGGACACCACTGCCGCAGCCGCTCCGTCCCGGCTCAGGGCAAATGTCTCGGCCCCGTTGCCCACCAGCAACGTCTCCACGGTTCCGGTCTCCAGGTCCAGCAGCAGCAACCGGTTGCCCGTCGTGGCGCTCAGAAGAATCTGCTGCCCACCGGGCAGCGCCCTGGCGAAGACCGCACCAACAGACAATGTGAACGTGGTCCTGCTGCCGCTGGCCAGATCGATCAGGGTCGCCAAGTTGCTCTGCAATTCGCCGGCAACCAGGACTCGCCTCGAATCAGGCAGAATGGCCAGGGATCGACCGCTGCCCACATCGGCGATGGAGACGCTGCGGGTGGTCAGGCTGGCCAGATCCAGACTGACCACCTTCTCGGCCGATCGCGAGACAGCAGTCAAGCCGTCGGGGGTGAACTCCACCGCCTGGGTCCGCGCACCGGAGTCGACGGTATGTATCGCCTTCAGGGTGGCCAGGTCGATGACGTGCATCTGCCCCAGCAAGTTGGAGAATTCACCAACCAGGGCGAGACGGCTGTCGGGAGAAACATCGAGGGAGAATGGGAACTTGCCAAACACCAGCGGCGGCGGAAGAGGAGCACTCCGGCTGGCCCCGGTGGCCAGATCGATGACCGTGATGCCTTCCGTGAAGAACCCGTGGATCACCACAGCGCTCTTCCCATCGGGAGTGATCACCACCTCGTGACCACGGGGCGGCACGGTGGTCAGGAGGAATGATGGGGCAGCAGAGGCAATACCGACGGCACTGAAAGCCGACCCAGAGTCGCCCTGCCGCGAGCCAGCTGACGGCAAGGGCTGAGGAAGGTCGCCGGTGTGAGATGGCTTCGCGAGCACCCAGGGATCGACCACGAAGAACTTCACGAAGAACACCTGCTGCCGGGCCTTCCCGTCCCGGGCCCGAATCGCCAGCAGCAGAGGACTGGATCCTGAGCTGGTGGTGGGGGTACCTGCCAGCAGGCCAGCGGTGGACAGAGTGATGCCCGGTACGCCACCGGCCACATCTGCAGGCCTGCCGTCGTTACGAACCCGGGTCGCCTGGACCAGCTCGTAGGCGAAGGGTTCTACTCCCCTGGCCTGGATTTGAAATCGGTATGGCTGCCCAACGATGCCGTCCACGAGCAGGTTGGGCGCCAGGATCTGAAATGGCTCGATGGTGATCGGGAATGGCCGGGTGTCTGTGGCACCGGCGTCGTCCCGGGCCGTGAGGGTCACGAAGCTCCTTGCCGGCTCCAGAGGTGTGCCGCCGATCTGCCCCGCTGCCGTCAGCGAAAGGCCAGCTGGCAAAATCGTGCCCGTCGCCAACGACCATGTCACCTTTCCTGTTCCGCCGAACGCCACCAGGCTCGCCTGGTAGGGCGCCCCGGCAAACCCCCTGGGCAGCCCGGAAGGCATGGCGATGGTCAGCGGCAGCGGGATGCCCTCCGAGTCGAGCCGTCCCAGCAGGTTCAGAGCCCGGCGCCGGGAGTCCCGGATAGGATCAGGGCTGTCTCCAACGGCGCGGCGTAGCGTTGTCTCCAGATTGGCCACGATCCGGGAATCGACCACGTCTCTAGTCTGGGACTCCTGGCTGAAAACATCGAAGAGGATCTCTCCGATCCTCTGGTGGGCCCGTTGAGCGAATGCCGAAGCGGGATAGTCGGCCAGCAGCGCCTGGTAGTCTCCCAGGGCTCCGTCGGGGTCGTTGTTGTTCCGTCGGACCTCCCCTAGCTGGAACCGAGCCAGGTCTCCCACCGGCGCAGGCAACCGCCGGGCCACCAACAGCTCCAGACACCGGATCGACTCCGGCAAGTCTTTGACGACCTGCGCCAGGGTGATGCAGATACCCAGCTCGGCCTGGTCCGACAGTTCCTGTCCTGTCTTCGCTGAATCGGCGGCACGACTGACGACGATCACCAGATCAGAGAGACTGACGAATCCGACGGAAGGGCCAGCGAAGCCACCCAGCACTGGCCGGGCGGACTCGGATACGAGAGGAGCCGAGCCAGCTCCCTGGGCCCCTGCATCCCTGAATGCTGAGACCGCTCCTGCCGAGTTCCCCTCCTCGACGAAGGCCAGGCCCTTCTGGATCTGGGCCCTTCGCTTGACCAAGGAATCCGAAGACGTGGCGATGACCCGGTCCAGCTCGTCCCGGGCTTCCGAAAACCGGCGGCCTCTGAAGAGGGCCGTGCCAAGCTCCTGTCGTGCCAGAAGCCGCTGCTCGACCGTCAGTTCCGTAGCATCGGCAGCAATTCGGAATGCCTCGATGGCCTCCAGGTTCGCCAAGAACTCCCCCGCCGCCGTGGCGTCAACGAATCCCAGAGTCCCGCCGTCGAGAGCCTCGAACTCCGCAACCGAGGCCTTGCCGATGGCGAGCATGGCGTCCCCCAGGCGATCTCCTCGCCTGGCGGCGGCCTGGCGATAGCTCTCCCGGGCTCCCAGGAAATCACTCCTGGCGAGAAGGACATCTCCCTTCCCCACCAGAGCATCGTCGACGAAGGGGTCGCCGGGAAACTCGTCAATGACTCGCTGATAAAGGACCAAGGCCTCGCTCAGGTTTCCCTGACTCCGGGCTGTCTCACCCAGCTGAAAGAGGTCCACGCTCAAGAGCAGGCCGTTGGTGATGGCTCCCCCGGACACGAACGTCCCGGCTCCGCCACCTCCACACCCGGCCAGGCTCACGAGAGACACGGCCAGCGCCACTACCAACAGGCTAACACCTGTTGACCCGGCTCTCTCGATCCAACCCACGCCGCCTCCGCCCTCTCTGGAGGAAGGCCTCAGGACCGGTCCCCCGTTTACCCCTGGAAGCTGACAGCCAGTCATATGTCGATCCGGTACATGTCTCTCAGGCTGACAACTTCCATGAGCCCATCCTGAATCGACTCTGCCACTCCAGTCAAGGACATCGGGGAGTCAAGGGTGCATGTCCCGTAGGGGTGCATGTCCCGTAGGGGGTCCCCCCGAGGAGTCCCATCTTTGCCTGACTTCCCTCGGTCCCCTATAGTGGCATATTCGATTTGGACACCGAGGCATCGGCCGAGACAACCCACAGCCCATGAAGATCCTGTTCCTTATCAGCTCCCTCCGGACCGGAGGGGCCGAACGACAGCTTGTCGTACTGGCCCGCCTGCTCGCGATCCGAGGCCACCAGGTCTCCATCGCTCTCATGTACGGCGGCGGGGAGCTGGAGGAAGAAGCCCGGAGTGCCGGAATCGAGATTCATCAGCTCCGGAAGCGGTCCACAGCCGACGTGATTCCTTTTCTCTTCAACCTGTCGGCTCTCATCCGGAGAATCGGGCCCGACATACTCCACGGTTACCTGGAGATGGCCAACCTCTCGGCCTCCCTGGCGAGACTGATTGCGCCCGGACCCAGGGTCGTCTGGGGCATCCGAAACGCCGACATGCAGCACGCAAACTGGGACTGGAGGCATCGATTGGTCTACCAGCTCAGCACCTGGCTGGTCCTGACTGCGGACCGCATCATCGTCAACTCCAGGGCCGGGCTCCAGTACCACGTCAACCGAGGCTTTCCGCCGGATCGGATGGCCCACATCCCCAACGGGATCGATACGGACCGATTCCAGCCGGACTCCTCCGTCAGGGCCGCCCGGCGCAAGGAGTGGGGAATCACCCTCGACCAGCCGGTGATCGGTTTCGTCGGCCGATTCGATCCGATCAAGGACCTGCCCGGGTTCCTGAAGGCCGTCGCCAGGCTCGAGGCGCCAGGCTTGAGAGTGGTCTGCATCATCGCTGGCGACGAGGCCCAGCGAGCCGCGGTCAGGACCCTGGCCGGGGAACTGGGCCTGTCAGAGGCCCTGCTGCTCCCCGAGGCCAGCCAGGCCCTGGAGACGGTCTACCCGGCATTTGACCTCTTCTGCTCCACTTCCCTCGGAGAGGGCTTCTCCAATGTGGTCTGCGAGGCCATGGCCTCCGCCGTCTCCTGTGTTGTCACCGACGTGGGGGACTCCGCATACATCGTCGGGGACACGGGACGGGCCGTACGCCCCTCCAGCCCAGAGGCCCTGGCCGTTGCCCTGGACGAGGCCCTTGGAACGGACAGAAGAGCCCTGAGGCAAATGGGGGAAGCTGCCCGGCGACGGATAGTGACGGAGTTCTCTCTGGATCGGCTGGCAGACCGCTCCGAGGCGGCCCAGGAGTCTCTGCAGCCTCGTTGAGAGCCGGGTCAAGGTCTCCCCGCCCGGACTACGGCATCGAACATTTTCGCTCTTCAGGGCGCAATTTCCGCCTGCTCCAGCCGTCACAGTACCGGTAGTGTAGACGCCGCTCGTCCCTCCGATGGGGTGAGAGCACCCAATCCATCGGTGCTCCAAAGGCGATGCCTCCCGGCTCCGGCAACAGGCCGGGCACGACAATTGAACTGGAGACTTCAGTGACTCGCTGCGCTTTCAACGCCGGAGGGACTGTGCTGGCGTCTGGCGCATAATGGATCGACTCAGTCGATCGAAAGGAAGGGATAATGCGACATCCCGTACGCAGGACGCTCACGGCGTCCATGTTCCTGCTGTTTGCTCTGCTTCTGGCAGCGCCTGCCATGGCTGCCGATCCGGGCCAGTCCGGCGAGCCCGTAGCCCGGGTGGCCGGGTGGGACGACTTCGAGACCTGGTTCCGGACTCACAGCTGGGGCGATACGGTCAATCGACGGCGGCTGCCCCAGCAGGCTCCGTCAGGAGACTCCGAAACCCGAGGCTGGGACAGCTGGAAGGAGGCCATCTGCCAGCAGGCCATGGGTCACCTGATGGCCCGGTCCAGCGAGTTCGCCGCCTTTGTCAAGGCCTACGACGCCGAGAACGATCCGGATGAGACGGGCACCTTCCCCTCGGCTGACGAGGTCGAGGCCTGGTGGAACGCCAATCCGCCGGAGGCGGTCAAGGGCAGCCCCGACATCGGCAAGCGGGTCCTGATCGGCACCGCCTGGGGCTGGCTCGAGGCCCATCACGACTGGGCTCCCGGTAGAGGCTCCAGGGAGGATGCGAGTCCCAAGAGCAACTGCAGTGAATGCACCTCGTGGATGGGGGACTGCTTCTTCTGCTGGCCGAGTCCCTGCCCGACCTGCTTCTAGCGCATGTTCACCTGTTCGCCTCCCTTCCCTCCGGAAGGGGGGCGAGCAGTCCAGGACTCCAAAGCCGTTCTCAGCCGCTGGAGTCGAATCCCACCGACATCTGGCCGGTCAGTCGATCGTCCAGGATCAGGTTCAGCAGCTCGGCGGTTTCCGGTTCACTGAGCCGGAACTCCCTCATGAGTATTCGCTCCGTCTCGTCCCGGATGCTCTGGCGGGCCCGCTTGAGCCAGCGGCAGATCCGGCTCGGGTCGATGTCGTGAAGGGACGCCAGTCGTCTCTGGCTGATGCCGTCCAGGTAGCGCAGTTTCAAGAGAACCCGGTCCCGGGAATCGAGAGTCCGGAAGGCCCGAGGGATGGCTAACCTCAGCATCTCCAGGTTCTCTGCATCGAGGACCCGGTCTTCAGGCCCTTCCTCCATGACCGCCTTGGGCAGACCGTCGATGGCGTCGGCAGCCATATCGCCGCCCCCGATCAGGTTGAACTTCTTCAGCTCGTTCCGATGTCGCCGAAACGAGTCGATGATGCGCCCCTTCAGCACCACCCAGAGCCAGGAATCGAGTGAACCGGCGCCACTGTAGGTCATGAGCCGGCTCGACCCCGCCTCTCTGTCAGAGAAGAAGAGGTCCCCCACCACGTCGGCGAGGACGGCCTCGGAAAGACCGGCATCCGACGTCTGCCCCCGGACCATGGCGTCCACCTTCCCGCCAAAGGAATCCATGAACATCCGCCAGGCCGCGTCGTGTCCGGTCCCCATGGCGAAGGTCAGATAGAGGTCCGATGTCCAGGCTAGCCTCAGGAGGCCCTGAAGATCTGCCAGCTCGAGACCGAGCTTGAGTTGTGCTGCCCTGCCAGCCAGCTTCCGGAGAACGTGACGGGCATAGTCGTCGAAGGCCACCCCCAAATCGCCGAGCTTGCTTCGGGCCTCGTTGAAGCGCTCCCGAAGCGGTGCATCCAGCCCCTCCAGGAGCAGGCGCTCAGCTTCCGGGTCACCGTCGAGGTATGACTTCAGATAACCGCCAGACATGCCTTTGCTCCATCCAGGCAAGTTATCACGGTCCTCACCTTGTCAACAAGATTGCAGCCGCCGGATCCTGGGCCAGCACCCTGACCCTCGCTCATGGGCAACGGAGGCTGCGAACCGAGACGAGCGGTAGATCATTCAGCCTCTTTCAGAACAATTCGGGAAAGGGAGGCGAGACCCGGTTCGTTCAGGGTCGCCCGGCCTGCCGAGTCGGTCACGGCCCGGATCCGCTGATTGGCACCAAACTCGAAGGAAGCCGTTATCCCCCGCGCCGGCTCGTCATCCCGACGGAGGTCCAGGACCAGATCTCCAGCGCCAGTATCCTGGGGTATCAGGCTCAACAGGTAGGAACCGACTTCAAATCGAGCTTGTTCACACGGGGCACGATCCAGGCCACCTCGGAAAACCGCC
>JAJFLN010000085.1 GCA_021772705.1 Candidatus Cloacimonadota bacterium
CCTGCCATGGCGGTTGATGTGCTCGTGGCGGAGGGGTAGAGAAGGGCGATCTCGAAGCCAACTGGAAAGCTGTAAACTGTCCAGACGATTGTCATGATGGTTGTTCGAACGCGCACCTACCGGAGCAGGTGGGCGCCACGCTGGCCGTCGCCAAGTTGGTGGCCTACGTCTGACGGTGGGACTGATGGAAGCGGATCGACGGGAAGCGAGAACCTGAGCAGCCAGCGATCATGTCCCCACAGAGGTCTGATAAACCTCTGGGGACTAATGAACAGCTACTTACTACTTCACCCCGGACTGGGAAGCTGCCCTGTCCCTTGTGAAGCCGACAGGACAAGCAAGCGGGCTGGTGTTCCCGGGGCTTACCGGGAAACCTGTGTTCTACCCGACGCCCAGGGCGGCGGCGACTAGGATCGCCGGCGGGCGGGCATCTCCGACCCGGAGAAGGTCTCCCTCCATGTGTTCCGGAGGACGATCACCCAGGCCGAGAAGGCCTGCCGGGGGAACGCCACGGCGCTCATGCGGTTTGCCAGGCAGACGGACATCAACCTCACTCGGCCTTACCTGCCGGCCCTGCCCGACGAGGTGCGGACCGTCAGCCGCCAGGTGGCCCGGGAGTTCGGGAAGGCCATGGACAACGTGATCCCTCTGGGACCCCGACTGAAGAAGGCAAGCTGATGCACTCCCAGGACCTGTTTCCAGTCCAGGGTGGTGTCCACTTTGGAAACAAGACGGGATCTTTGTCGCCGAGATTCCGCTCTAGCAAAGGAGAGGCGGCTGGCGGAGTCGAACCGCAGATGACTGATTTGCAAACACGCTACCCAGCACTTTAATGACTACCACGCTTCCGCCGGATACCGTTTCATTCCTGGGACTCTGAGGGATCTGGCCCTCCCTCGTCAACCTGCTCCTTTCCACCTGTTTCCGCCCCATTCTGCCCCAAGGTGGTGTCCATCTGGTGTCACACAGCATCAACAGTGGATCGCTGGCGAAAACGTGGCTCTGCTGGCGGGTTCTCGGGCATTGAGTCCGGGATACAATTGACAGTCGAGGACCCATTCGACGTCTTTCCCCTCCACGGCACCGTTTCAGCGGTGCTCCGGCTATTCTCCCAGGGGCAGGCGGCGAAGCCGAACGGCGGTCTCGGTCACGCTGAGCACAGCCCCGGTCTCGAGCTCTGCCTGACAGGGAGGAATTGATCCAACCGGCGGATCAGGCTGTTCGGCCTCTGGTCAGCCAGCCGGAACAAGACCATGCTGGGCAGGGCAGCCCGGGTGACGGCGAGCAACTGAGGAAAGTCCAGGTCCACCGTGAGCAAGACTCTCGACTCGTCCCGGGCCTTCTCAAGGATCTCCGGATCAGGGAGACGGTGCAGGCTTTCCTCCCTGAGGTGTGTGGCATCGTGTCCCTGGTCCCGCAGCCAGACGACGACTCGCTGGGAGATCCCCATGTCCGCCAAGAACTTCACCAGCCCTCGGGCCGGAGCAGACGTTCCTGGGAGAGCCAGGCCGCGTACCGCAGGGTCTCCTCGATGTCGGCCGGCTCGAGGTCAGGATACTCCTGGAGAATCTCCTCGACGGTCATCCGGTTGGCCACCAAGTTGAGGATCAACGAGACCGGGATACGCATCCCCCGGATGCAGGCCCGTCCCGCCATGATCTGGGAGTCGAAAGTGATTCTCTGGAATCCGGGTATGGCGTTCACGCTGATGCCCTCCTCGTGAGGAATCTTACCACTGATCACAAGGCCCGGCCCAGGGGTCACGAGAACCGAGTTTCTGATTTCGGACGAACCCACACCTTCGGTGACACGTGCCCTGAAGGAGATTCGGTGTTCCCGGCTTTCACTTCCGTTACACGCCGTATCAAGGCGTACTCGGATTTGACAGCAAGCCAAGGTCCAGAGCCATCGACGTGAAATGTACCAAAATGATTCGGTCGACCTGCAGTACCCTACAGGTGTAACACCTGCGATCTGGAGACCCCATGTACCAGACATGATTTCCATGTCCGAACTGGGGTTCCGGTCTCCGGTGTTACCGACGGTGAAGCTCTGTCCAGCGGTAGTTCCCCCACGATCAGAACCTCATCTTCAGCACTCGGAGCCAGGTGGAGTCGGGACACCTGCCAGGGAGCCAAGGACCTCGAGCAGGACCGGCAGAAGCTCCTCGCGAACCGGGTCCCTGAAGAAGGCCGTGATCTCCCGGGTGACCCCGGGGGTTCCAATTGCCTCGGCGGACCGCAGGATGGAGGCCAGCGGCCGGGCCTTTTCCGCCCGCCGCCGGAGGCTTTCGCTCGGCCCAGTCCACTTGAACTCCTCCTGCAGAGTCTCCCGGACCCACCGCCAGCGGTCCTCCAGCAAGCGCCTGGCTGCCGATTTGCCTGGATTCCTGCCGGCATTGACGAGGGACGCGCAGAACCGGGGAAGATCCTCCGCCCACTCCTCCGGATTCACCCCATCAGGACCGCTTGAATCTCGCCGTGACTCCGCCCAGGACGCCAGTAGCTCCGCCCACCACGGTACCCCGTACTCTCGAAGCAGGTCGACCAGGGAGGGCGCGAGGTCCGGGGAGAACGCCTCGAGTCCGAAGGGCTCCAGCAAAGACGATGCGGACTCGGCAGATCGCAGCCCGAGGGACACTTTCATCGCCACCGCTAGTGCCTCTGGAGACCCGAACCGGTACACGGCGTTGGGCCAGTCCGGCAGCAGGGCGTTCACGAGCTCGGCGGCTTCCTCCACGTTCCCGGTCGAGAGATTCTTCTCGGCCTGCTCCAGCACCCAGACAGGGGAGATCTCGGCGCGGATCGTCCTCCCTGATGTTCGAGGCCACACGATGACTGCGGCTCGGCGGTACCAGCGGTCCGTCGATCCGAACTCTCCCCTTCGGGACTTGCGTGCAATTCCGGACCTTCAGATCCAGTATCGTCTTCTCCCCCAGCCCGAACCGTGCGGGCCGCCCGATCGCCACCAGCTCCCGGGCCTGCCCTCGGGTGAGGGGAAAGCGAAGCGGTCCCACTCCTTTGACCTCGATCCGAAAATCTCCGGCGTTCCCGGTGCGTTGGCTCGAAAACGTCCCCGACGAGCTGATTGAAGAGAGTGTCCGGGAGAAGCCATCCAGAGGGGGTAACGAGTTCCGTGTCATCGGTGATCTCTCCTTTCGCGGTGGCGTGGATCCGCAGAGGGCAACGCCGACGGCCGGCGAAGAACTTCTGAATAGAGGAAAGCCCCGGACAGGGGGCGATGTCGCGACAGCTCATGCGCCAATCAGGGACAAGGAGGATCGACCACTTCGTCGTCTTTCCCACCGGATCGCTGGATCAGGCGCCGCGCCAGCCAGGTTTCGCAGAGCCCGGAGATCCGGGTTTCGATGGGCTCCGGGCTATCGTCCCTCGGGTAGTGGAAGCAGATGCCCAGCCGGGCGGCCTCTTCGCTGGAGATAACCCGGACCTCCTCTATCTGAGCGACGTTCTTTCCGATCTCGGACTGGAGGTAAGGGAGGGGGTTCATCCCGGAGCTGTCATCGAAGATCGACACGCCCGTCACTATACCTTGACCGGAGGCGATCTACCGTCCTCCTCCAAGAAGGCGCCCGGTCTTGATGCTGCTACTCCCCACCCGTTTCCTGGTGAATTCGTATTCTGCCCGGCTCGACGATCCAGAGACGGCCAACCGGTGACTCTGTTTGAATGACCTCGACGACCTGATCGACGAGCTTGGTGATCGCAGCCAGATTCGGTCTAGGATGGCGAAGTACGATGATCCCCGGGTAATCCTCCGGAGGAAAGTCGATGATCTGTGCAAAGTCACTGTCGAGGGTCAGCAGGCTCCGATGCTCCTGCTTGCAGACCGCAGCAATCTGGGTGTCCGGAGCCCCTCCCAGAGACTCATCGATCGCTGTCGAAACATCGTATCCAGCCTCTCGCAGCCGTTCCACCAGAGTGGTGGAGAGATTCTCGTCGAGCTTGAATCGTACGGTCACGCAGCGACACCTACCGGCAGGACTCGCTCTCGAGTCAGCTCCGCGGCGTAGGCGAGGCAAGCCTGGATGTCCTCCTTGGCGAGGCTAGGGTAGGCTTCGAGAATGCTCTGGACGGGGTCGCCGTTCGCTAGACACTGCACGACAATCCAGACCATGACGCGCGTACCAGCCACGCAGGGAGCGCCATGGCAAACCGACGGATCGATTCGGATTCGCTTGAGCAAGTCGTCCATTTCGCTTCTCCAAGAGCTGGTTGATGCGTCCCGGGTCGTACTCCTCGTGGACACAGCTTCAACCGAGTCATGACCTGGTCTCATTCTACACCCCGAGGGAATCGCTGGACCAGAAACAGCTCTGGAAACTCTGGGAACACTTCTCCGCCGCCAGGACCGGGTCATGGGGAAGTCCACCCCCGAGTGGGAGGCTCTGCTATCCTCCCGTGGAGGGGCCCACCCCGTGATGGGTCTCGTTTTCCCAGGTCCCCGATGGCAAGGTGCTGCCCTACGACGACGCCAAGAAGGCCCTCCAGCGGAGCGCCAAACGGCCGAGTCTCGCCGAACAGAGGCGGGTCGGGATTCACGCCCTGCGGAGGACGGCGATCACCGTGGCCGAGGAGGTCTCGGGTGGGAACGCCACGGCTCTCACGGGAGTCGCCAGGCACACCAGCCTGGCCGTCACCCGTCGATACCTACCGAAAGTGCCCGAGAGCGTTCGTCAGGTGAGCCTCCTGGCAGTCAAGCGGCTCGCCCGTTCGGTCGGAAAGGTGGTACCGCTGCGCCCGAGAAGGGTCCTCGAGCAGCCGCGGCAA
>JAJFLN010000841.1 GCA_021772705.1 Candidatus Cloacimonadota bacterium
CTCCGCCCTCGAACTCTCGCCAGGGGCCAACAGCCCCTGGACCCCGATGAACAGGTCAAGCTCTCGTATGTCATTCAAGTGTTCATCAGCACTCTCAGTTGCACCAGTCCAATTGGGGGTTTGGGGGAGCTGGTTCCCCCAACGGGGTGTGGGGCAGAGCCCCACTACAACAAAATCCGTTTTACCTCGCTGGCATTGCCCTTAGACCACCCAGAACTCGAATTCCGCG
Organism: Candidatus Cloacimonadota bacterium; assembly: GCA_021772705.1. GTDB lineage: Bacteria > Muiribacteriota > UBA6191 > JACPRK01 > JACPRK01 > OFTM100. The sequence goes on from JAJFLN010000841.1 coordinate 230, forward strand.
GCGTACATCATGAACGCGTTCAAGAGTCCCAGGCATCCGATCAGGATGAAGAGGGCTCCCAGCACGATGTCGTGAATCTCGAAGTCCTCCCCCAGGAAACCCCGGAAGAAACTGCGAACCGGCGCCACCCTGGCTGTGGCCCAGGGCCGTCCCTGACACGCTCCGGCCCCCAGGACCAGCAACAGGCCTCCGATCAGCGTGTGGATTCCGGCGATCACCATCCCATGCTATATACACCGGGATGAGCTTGAACGCCTATCCGCTCTTCCTCGGTCTCCTGACGGCTATCGGCAGCCTGATAGGCGGCTGTCTCGTTCTGATTCCCCGCAGGCAGGAAGGCTGGGCACTCAAGAGTTTCATGGCCCTGGGGGCCGGATTCATGCTCGCCGCCGTGTTCCTCGAGTTGATTCCCGAGAGCTTCTCACACACGCCTCATGCCCCGGAGTACATCCTGCTGGGATACCTGCTCGTTCACTTCTGCGAACACTCCCTCCTGCCCCACTTTCACTACGGCGAAGAGACTCATCCCGACGAGCTGGGCCACCACCACAACGTGGGTTACACGGTTCTGCTCGGACTGCTGCTCCACTCCTTCTTCGACGGCGTCAGCATCGGCAGCGCCTACGTGGTCAAACCCTCCCTCGGCTTCCTGATCTTCGGGGCCGTGATCCTCCACAAGATCCCGGAGGGATTCACCATCGGCTCCGTCATGAAGACCACGGGGCACAAACCCGCCGGCGTCATCGCCAGTTCCCTGGCCATCGGCCTGGCCTCCCTCATGGGAGTCGCCTCTACCCTGTTCTGGTTCCAGGGCCACCTGGGCATCTGCCTAGGTATCTCGGCCGGCGTGACACTCTATGTCGCCAGCAGTGAGCTGATCCCCCTGGTGAATCAGGAGCGCGGAGTACGCTGGTCCTTCGTCGTCTTCGCTGGCGTCGCCCTCTTCTGGCTCACGGAGCAGGTCCTGTTTCTTTCCGGCCTGGATTGACACTTCATGACCTCGTTCTTATAATCCCGCAACTTGTCGGGCCGCGATAGGGATTAATCCCTTTCCAGTTCGGCTCTTGCGACAGGATTTCCGAGGAGGATGGAGTCATGATCACGGCGCTTTCAAATCAGAACAGGGCACTGGCGATGTACCTGGCCCTGAGCCTTTTGATACTCAGCCCATTCCAGGTCATGGCCCAGAATCCGACCGACATGGGGGTCAAGACCCTCATGCTCGGAGGACTGGCCGGAGTGGGGGGACTCTTCGCCCTGAAAGCCATGATCGGGCCTTCGACGGCCGTCGGCTCTATGGCCGCCGCTGGTACCGGTGTCTTTGCCACCGTCGGCCGAGGCCTAGGAGCCGTCATGTCCGGTGTCTCGTCCCTGGCCTCCACGCTGGCCACGGGCGCCAAGGCACTCTTCGCTGGCGCCGGGAGCCTGATGGGGAGCGGCTTTTCGGCTCTCACGCGGGTGGTCTCCAGCCCTTACTTCCTCGTGCCTGCTGCTTTGATCGGCGGCGGGCTGCTCGTCTACCACTTCTACAAGCAATCCCAGGACCCGGCGGGAAACCTACCGGGAGTCCGCAAGCTCGGGTTCTTTGAACGCTTCCGCTCCATGGCCATTGGCGGCGGGCAGCTGGCCAACGGCTATGGCTCCCGCAGGCCGTTGCCTCCATCGGCGTACAATACGGGGCTCTACTCCGGTATGAACCAGTTCTACAACGGTGGGCCGGCGGCGTTCTCTACAGCCGGAGTCCAGGACCTGGGTGGCTTCGGAGCCACGACGAGCACGGATCCCGTGGGAATCACTGCCCTGGGAGAGACCGCTCCAGCAGCCCTCGATTCGCAGGATCCGCGAGCCAACCTGCACCCCTCATCCCCGGAAGACACAGCTGCCTTGCAGGATAGGCTGCGGGCCTCCGAGATCGCTCGATCCGAAGCCTACAACCGGCTCGTCACCTCCTTGAAGGGAAGCCGGGGCTCCGAGACTGGCTCCTCGAACATGGTGGACGACGACGTGCAGGAAGCTATCCGGGATTACAAGCAGGCTCATCAGGAGATCCAGGAACTCCGAGGTCTGCTCGGCCAGAACTGACGGAAGACGAGTCTGAAACAGGGGCCCTGACTGGCCTCTGTTTCCCTGTAACATGCTTTGCAGGGAATAATTCCCTCGTGCTATACTCCGCCGTCTTCCGATGAGCCCAGTCGATTACAGCAAACCGATCCTGCTGCTCGATGACGAGCTGCTGTTCCTCGAAACCCTGCAAGCCGCCATGCAGAGCCGGGGACTTTCGGTGATCACCGCAAACCATCCTCAACAGGCCCTGGAGCGAATCCGGGCTGAAGAGGTGGAGATCGTCGTCTCCGACTATCAGATGCAGGGGATGAACGGTCTGGAGTTGTTGAAGCGAATCCAGGAAGAGACACCCGAGACTCTCATGATCCTCATGACGGCTTTCGGCTCCGAGCGGGTCGCCGTGGAGGCCATGAAGAACGGAGCCTTCGACTATCTCTCCAAGCCCTTCGAGATGGAGGAGCTGGCCATCATCCTGGAGAAGGCCATCACCCAGCTCTCCCTGGTCGATGAAAACAGACGGCTCAAGAAGCAGCTCAGCCAGTACGTGGTCTCCCCCGACATGATGGGCAATTCGCTCCACATCGAGAAGATCAAGGAGATCATCCGCCGAATTGCTCCCAGTGACGTGACTGTTCTCATCACTGGAGAAAGCGGCACCGGCAAGGAGCTCGTGGCCCAAGCGATCTTCCAGCAGGGCACCCGGAGCGACAAACCCTTCGTGAAGATTAACTGCACAGCCCTTCCCGAGACGTTGCTAGAGAGCGAGCTCTTCGGCCACGAACGAGGCTCCTTCACCGGGGCCTACCGGAGGCAGATCGGCAAGTTCGAGCTGGCACATGAAGGCACGGTGTTTCTCGACGAGATCGGCGACATCAGCCCAGCCACCCAGACAAAGCTGCTTCGGGTCATTCAGGAGCACAGCTTCGAGCGCATCGGCGGCAAGGAGACTCTCAACGTTGACGTTCGCCTCGTCGCTGCCACGAACAGGAATCTGCAAGACGAGATTCGAAAGGGTACCTTCCGGGAAGACCTCTACTACCGGCTCAACGTCATTGAGGTCTACCTGCCACCTTTGAGAGAGCGGAGGGAGGATATCCCCCTCCTGATCGAGCGGTTCCTGGAATCCTTTGCCCACAAGTACCAGAAAGAAAAGCTGGCCCTTCCGAAGGAAGTCCTGGCCCAGGTGATGGCTTACAACTGGCCCGGTAACATCCGTCAGCTCAAGAACTGGGTGGAACGGGTGGTGGTCCTGGGGCTGGAAGAGACAGCCGGTGGCCTGGCCACGGATTTCATGAGCCTGCCCCAGCCCACCTCGGAGCAGCCGGCCCTTCCGGAGGGTTCCCTCTGCTCTCTGGAGGAGGCCGAAGGTTACTACATCCGCCGAGTCCTGGAAGCCACGGGGGGAAACAAGCTCCGGGCCGCCCGGATACTCAAGATTGATCCGAAGACACTTCGCACCAAGATTCGACGGTTCGCCACCGCCACTCCCTAGTCCCTGGAGCCTCCAAATGTCCGAGTCGACCTCCGCGCAGAAACCCCTGACCATCTCCACCGTCGAGAAGGGTTCCGTCACGATCCTCAGGCTGACGGGAGATCTGGATAACCAGAGCCTGGCCACAGCCAAGGAAGCCCTGCAGATCCTGATCGATTCGGGCCGTCTGCAGATCATCTTCGATCTGGAAGAGGTAGGCTACATCGACAGCTCAGGCCTCGGCTTCTTCATCGGAAGTCTGAAGAGCGTCAAGCAGAAGAAGGGCAACGTCAAGCTCGCCCGGCTCAACGCCTACATGCTGGGCATCTTCAAGCTGATTCATCTCGACTACGTCCTGGAGATTCATGAGGATCTGGAGGCCGCCCTGGCCAGTTTTCCCGGCCAGGCAAACGCTGGCGCCGCCTCCTGATTCAAGACCACTTCGCTTCTCAGACCCAGTCATTCATTCGTTACAGTAGATTCACCGGAGGCCCGGTAGTGATAAGGGCCCGACCTTCGGGGACAAACCCCGGAAAGAGAGCAACAAGATGAAAGCCGAAGGACATCCGGCCATGTACACCGCCAATATCACCTGCGCCTGTGGCGAGACGTTCTCCACCCTCTCCTCCGTGGAGGAGATCCGCGTGGAAATCTGCTCCAAGTGCCACCCATTCTTCACAGGTAAGCAGCGCTTCGTCGATACGGCGGGCCGGGTCGAGAAATTCCAGCAGAAGTTCGCCAAGGCTCGAAAGCGCACCTAGCAGCGCCTCTCGCCAGAACTAAATCCCCCGGCCCCCACCCGGACGGCCGGGGTTTTGTCGTGCTCCCATGGCGTTCTCCCCAAGGGGTGCAACGTTCTCGTAATCTTTCGCTGGGACACGCTTCTACCCGCTCACCCCGAGCTTGTCGAGGGGCCGCCCCCTTCGACAAGCTCAGACGATATGGCCGCCCGCTCCATTCATCCCCTTCGGCGTCGCTCAGGACATGCTTCGACAGGCTCAGACGATATGGCCGCCCGCTCCATTCATCCCCTTCGGCGTCGCTCAGGACATGCTTCGACAGGCTCAGGAC
>JAJFLN010000842.1 GCA_021772705.1 Candidatus Cloacimonadota bacterium
GTCCTGAGCCTGTCGAAGCATGTCCTGAGCGACGCCGAAGGGGATGAATGGAGCGGGCGGCCATATCGTCTGAGCCTGTCGAAGCATGTCCTGAGCGACGCCGAAGGGGATGAATGGAGCGGGCGGCCATATCGTCTGAGCCGAAGCATGTCCTGAGCGACGTCGAAGGGGATAAACGGATCGGGCGGCCATATCGTCTGAGCCTGTCGAGGGCCAGTGTTGGAGCGGCAGAGGCCCCTCTCCTGAGCTTGCCGAAGGGTCGGGGCGAACGGGTTTCCGGACGGAAACGAAGTAGGGACTCTCCCCGAACTGGATCAGCGCGACTTCCTGGGCTGCTTCCTGTTGATGAGGCTCGCGGCGAAGGCAGCGCCGAAGCCGTTGTCGATGTTCACCACTGTGACTCCCGAGGAGCAGGCGTTGAGCATGGTCAAGAGCGCCGAGACCCCCTTGAAGGAGGCGCCGTATCCCACGGAGGTGGGGACCCCGATGACGGGGGCATCGATCAGTCCGCCCACGACTCCTGGCAGGGCGCCCTCCATCCCGGCGACGGCGACGACGACGGAGGCGTCCTGCAAGGCGTCCTTGTGGGCCAGCAGCCGGTGAAGACCGGCGACGCCGACGTCTGGCAGAAGACGGGTCCGATTGCCCATCACCTCGGCAGTTACCATGGCCTCTTGGGCCACGGGCAGGTCGGCGGTCCCGCCGGTGACGATCAGGATCGTGCCTCGGCCCAGGATCTTCTTGTCCCGCTTGAGCCAGACGCAGCGGCCCAGGGGGTCGTGGGAGACCTGGGGCACAGCCTGTGCAATGGCTTCCCGATGCCGGTTGTCGGCCCGGGTGGCCAGGACGTTTCCGTTCTTAGCTGCCAGCCTCTGGAAGATGTCCGCCGACTGATCCGGGGTCTTGCCCTCGCAATAGAGGACCTCCGGGAATCCGCGGCGCAGGCGGCGGTGGTGGTCGATGTTGGCGAAGCCCGTGGACTCGAAGGCCAGGTCCTTCAGCCCCTTCTCGACAGTGTCCAGGTCGGCCCGGCCGTCCCGGAGCTGTTCCAGCAGATCCCGGACGTTCACTTCGAGCCGTTACCGTTGGCGGGTTTCGCTGGTTCCAGGGCCAGATTCATGCTGCCGGACCGGAACCCTTCCAGGTCGAGGGTGATGTAGACGTATCCGAGCTGCTTCAGGGTCAGGATGATCTTCTCTCTATGCTGGATGACCTTGTCCAGCTCCCGGATCGGAACCTCGATCCGGGCGGTTCGATCCTCGTGGCGAATCCGGAATTCGACGAAGCCGAGTTGATGGAGCCGCTCTTCGGCCTGATCGATGGTTCGCAGGATGCCATCGTCAATCTCCACACCGTACTTGACCCGGGAAGCGAGGCAGGCTGTCGCGGGCTTGTTCCAAGTCGGCAGGCCGAGGCGTCGCGAGAGTTCCCGGATCTCGTCCTTGCAGAGTCCGGCGTCGGAGAGGGGGCTCCTGACCTCGAACTCCCGGGCTGCCTGGTGACCCGGCCTGTGGTCCTTCATGTCATCCGTGATGGCCCCGAAGGCCATGTAGTTGTAGCCGTTGGCTTTCAGGATGGGGACCAGTGTGCTGAAGAGCTCCTTCTTGCAGTGGTAGCAGCGATCGGCCTCGTTGCGGGCGTACTCGGGCCGGGCGACCTCGCCGGTCTCGACGATCTCGTGACGGATGCCGATCTGCCGGGCCAGGGCGACGGCCTCTTCCATCTCACGCTGAGGGTAGGAGGAGGAGCTTGCCGTGACGGCCAGAGCACCCTCACCCAGGGTGTCGACGGCGATCCGGGCCAGGAACGCGGAATCGACGCCACCGGAATAGGCGACGACCACAGACCCCATCTCTCTGAGCTGGTTTCTCAGATCTTCAAGTTTCTTCTCGAGCACGTCGTGTCGCTTCCTCGTAGACTTCGCCAATCGGGATCTGGTGCTTTCGGGCGGCCTGAGCGCAGTCTTCGAACTCTGGCGCCAGCTTCTTGCCGGCTTGCTTCACCCGGATGGACCCGAACCGGGTCTCGATCTCGACGATCTGTCGATCCAGCTCCCAGCGGGCCATCGTCGATGACCTTACGCCCAGGGTGGGTGTTTCAGCCACCACGATGTCTCGGAATCTCTCGGCCTCCTGGGGCCGGCAGAGGACCGAGAGCAGGGTTCCCGGCCGGTTCTTCTTCATCTGGATCGGGGTCATGTAGACGTCGAGAGCGCCTGCTTCGAAGAGCCGTTCCATCACATATCCGAACAGCTCGGGGTTCATGTCATCCAGGTTGGCCTCCAGACACGCCACCTCTCCGATCCGGGTCTCGCCGGTCTCGAAGAGAATCGTTCGGAGTAGATTTGGAACGCGCTTTCCTTGCCGGCTCCCGGCTCCGTAGCCGATCGCCAGGGGGCTGGCGGCAGGCATGTCCCCGAAGTGTTTCGCCAGTTCGGCGACGATGGCCGCGCCGGTGGGAGTGGTCACTTCCCCGTCCTCCAGTCCCGGCCGGCAGGGGACACCCTTCAGGATCTCCAGGGTCGCCGGGGCCGGAACGGGCAGCGTGCCGTGGTCCGTCTCGACGGTTCCCCGCCCCAGAGGAACGGAGGTGGCCGACAGCTGTTGGACCCCCAGAAGGTGGAAACCGATGATGGCACCCGTCACATCCAGGATGCTGTCCATGGCTCCCACCTCGTGGAAGTGGACCTCGTCGATATCGATGCCGTGAATCCGGGATTCAGCCTCGGCGATGCGGCGAAACACGGCGCCGGCGTCACGGCGGATCGGATCGTCGTAACCACCCTGATCGAGGAGGGCTTCGATGTCCGACAGGTGTCTGTGGGCGTGTTCGTGGGGCAGCTGAAAGTGAATCTTCGTGCCCGTCATCTCACCCCGGGCCACGGCCTCAGCCGTCAGTTCGAATCGGGGAACCGGCATCCTGGCCAGCTCGGCCGTGAGCTGAGCCAGGTCGACTCCGCAACCGATGAGGGAGCCGAGAATCATGTCGCCGCTGATGCCGGCGAAGATGTCCAGATGCAGTCCCCTCATGACCTCTGGGCTGCTTCCACGGACTCTTCCGCCGCCTCGAGACGACGAAAATGGCGGATCGTGGGATGTCTCTCCACGGTCTGGAGCAGGAACCGGCCGAGCTCGAAGAGCACGGCGTTGTACAGGACGTGGGGCGCGGCGAAGGGGATCGCCGGGATGAAGATCTGCTGGATCGTGAGGCCCGAGCCGGGTACCAGGGCTAGGTTGACCAGGAGCTGGTACCAAATAGTCACCAGAGCCCCCAGCAGGGCCAACACACCGATGCGGGGGACGTGGCCGGCGAAGCGGCCGCCGATGGCTCCCGTCACGGCCCAGCCAACTATCTGGGCTCCCATGAGGAAGAAGCTGCCGCCGCCACCAAAAGTGAATTGCAGCAGAGCGACCAGGGCCCCCGTGGCGGCCCCCACCCGAGAGCCTCCGATGAACCCGGCGGCAAAGACCGTGAAGGTGACGAACTCCAGGTTCGGAGGCCTGGGAATGCGGCCCAAGACAAACGCCAGGGCAGCAAACATGCCGGGTAATGCGATATGCAGCTGTCGCTGGGAGACGGACATAAGAGTCGTGATTGTATCACGAGTCACAGCGGCCGGGACCTCGGGCTTCGGACCTCGGGAAAGACCGGGAGGCAAAAAGTTGCATCTTTCCGCAGCCCGTAGCCCGTAGTCCAACACACAAGTTCCCGTACAGGTAGACGTGGGACTTCTGACCACGGTAATCTGATGGGGATTGGCGTTCTTAGACGCCAGGAACCACGTCGTCCACGGAGGGCCCATGAAACGGCGGATCCTTGCGGTTGAACAGAGTTACCTGATTCAAGACATCATCCTGAAGGCTATGCGCTTCAGCGGAGACGCGGCGGAGATCGTCCCTGTCCGATCCGCGAAGGAAGCCATGGAGAACCTGTCGGTCCGGAGCGCCGCGGAGCTGCCGGCCCTGATCATCCTCTCCACGGAGTTGCCTGATACGAATGGCTACATGCTGGCCCGGTTGATCAAGGAGAACACCGCCACGGGGCACATCCCGATCTTGATGATCAGCTCCAGGGACAGTGAGGTCGACATCGACCGGGCCTTCGAATGCGGCATCAATGACTACATCGTCAAGGGTCCGGAGATGCGCTATCTGCCGGACAAGATCCAGGCGATCTTCGAGAACTACGAGCGCAAGTCCGAGGAGCTGGTCCTCATCGTTGACGACAGCGTCCTGACCTTGAACTTGATCAAGTTCGCTCTGGAGCAACGAGGCTACAAGGTGAACACCGCCATGGAGGGCGCCACGGCTTTCGAGCGGGCCACCCTCCTCGGCCCGGCTCTCATCATCACCGATCTGGTCATGCCGAAGGTGGACGGATTCGACCTGGTCAAGAGGCTTCGCACCGATGAATCGACCAAGCACATTCCTGTCATCGTCCTTTCCGGTATGGCCTCCGACAAGGACGCGAAGCGGCTCAAGAAGTACAACATCGAGCGGATTCTGAAGAAGCCATTCGATAACGTGACTCTCGCCCTGGAAGTGGAGGACATGCTCGAGTCCCGGCGGGCCGCCGACGAAGAGCTGCCGCCCATCCAGGACCTGGAAAACGATGTGCAAGAGGAAGCGGGCGAGTGATGTATCGGGGAGCCGGGAAGGCGCCACTCACACAGGAGTCCTAAGGCCAATGCCGGTGAGATAAGACGGATTTTGTTGTAGTGGGGCTCGGCCCCACACCCCGTTGGGGGAGCCAGCTCCCCCAAACCCCCAATTGGACTGGTGGGACTGAGAGTGCTGATGAACACTTGAATGACATACGAAAGCTCAACCTGTTCATCCGGGTCCAGGGGCCGATGGCCCCTGGCGGGAATTCGAGGGCAGAGCCCTCGTTTTCAAACATTCCTTCACTAATTCATGGGCATTGGTCCTAAGGCTCTTCCTTCAGAGCCTTGAGCCGTTCCTGCATCGCCTCCGAGATCAGGGGGGACTCCTGCTGTTGCTGGTCCTGCTGATCCAGTTCCCGGGCGTACCGGCGGGCGAGTGAATCCCGCTCGATCTCGGAGCGGGCCCGGTCCAGTGCCGGGTCGGCGGTGAACTCCTTCAAGTCCGCCGTCAGTTTTCTCAACTCCGTGTTGGCCGTGTCAGACGTGGCCAGCCGCGATGCCTGCAGACGATCCCGTTCGAGCCGCTCCACCTCGGCATTGATGAGCAGCATGGCCTCCCGGCCGCGGGCGGCCTCCTGTTCCAGCGCCCCGAGCTGTTCCCGGTAGGCCTCCAGACCGGCCTCCAGGAGTTTCTCCTGCTCCAGCAGGCTGATGGCCAGGTCGTCCCGGTCGGATCTCGCGGCCTCCCGGGCTCGCTGATGGACCTGTTTCAGTTCCTGCTCTTTCTTGCTGACCATGGATCGCAGCTGATCTCGCTGGCGCAGGACAGAGGCGACCAGGTCGCGATTGGCCCGATAGCGCTCTCTGAACTCCGCCATCGCCGATTCGATGACCTGCTGGGGATCGCTTGAATCGCCGCCCGTCAAGGCTGCCCAGGCTCGTTTGAGGCGGCCGGCAAGTCCCATCTCTACTTACGCTCCAGGGAGAACCCTCGGTTGTTGACCCGGTAGACGTTCTCGCTGTCCAGGAGGACTACCTCGTGAGGCCAAAGGAGATGGACCTCCTTCAGGAACAGCTCGCATCGTTTCTTGTCCAGGGTCCGTTCGTCTTCCACGTGCTTCAGGGTGATTGTCAGGCTCCGATCATCGAACTCCTCGACCACCACCTGAGGCTGTCCCTTGTGTTGCTTCTCCTCGATGATCTTCTCCTTCACCTTCCGGGAGTCGAAGTCCTTCTCACCAGTCTCCTTGTCGAGCATGAACAGATCGAGCTTCTCCGACAGTTCCTGGGTCAGATACTGATCCACGAAGGCGATGTCCTCGAAGCTCTTTCGAACTTCCAGCACCCGGTCCCATCCCCCCTGGTTGAAGATCGAGGCGAAGAGGGTGAATCCGATCAAGTAGGGCGGAGGCCGCTTGGAGAAGTGGAGGCTGAACTCGAGCCACTGGGCCGGATCGAGGAACTTCTCCAGGCACTTGAACTCGATGAAGCTGGCCCATCCCTCGTTGATGATCTGGGTCCGGCCGATGACGTCGAAGTACTCCGTTTCCTGACCGATCATGGGGATGATGCGGGAGTGGAGGTAGGTGTCGATCAGCTGCTCCACGGGAGCCCGCAGTTCGTGGAGATCGTCTCTCACCTTTCCATCGGAGGAAGTGAGGGACGCCTGCAAGCTCTCCAGGCGCGGAGCCAGGTCGTCGGCCTGCTTTCGAGACGTGACGGGTCGCTGCTTCTCCGGAGGGCTCTGCAGCCGATTCTCGACCTTCTCCAGCTGCTGCTCCAGTTTGCCCCGCTTCTCCTCCAGTCTGGCCTGCCGGCTCTCCAGTCGCTTCGTGGGCTGCCTCTCGTTGCGGCCTTGCTGCAACTGCAGCTGGGTGTCGGCCTGCTGTATCCTGGTCTCGAGCAACTCCAGCTGCTTTTCCCTCAGTGGCTGCCGCTTCTCCAGCTGCTCCTGCAGGAAGTAGAGCAACCGCTTCCGCCGCTCCTTCTGATTGACCTCGAAGACGTTCACTGTGCCGCTGATGGTCATGACAGCAGCGATGATGTCGTCCACTCGCTCCTTGCCGAACCGCTGGCTCAGGTCCCGGATCGATCGCGAGTGGAGCTCGCACTTGTTGAGCATGTCCTGGTCCGAGCCGGCCTTGTACTTGGACCCGGCATACCAGCAATTGCTCCTGAAGAAGTCGACGTGGCCCAGGACATGGGCGATGACCATCAGGTTCTCGAGGTGACTGTTCGTGTCCAGCAGGAACGCGTAGGGAGGGTTGGTGTTCAGCACCAGCTCCAGAATGCTGAAGATGGACTCGTCCTGCTGGATCTTCAGGTTCTTGTAGATTCCTCCGAAGTACCAGTGGCTGAACCGGTTTGGCAGACCGAAGCTGGCCACCAGGGAGAGGCTGTCCTTCGAGGCCCGCTCGAAGCAGATCGACACCAGGTTCAGGCCGAAGCCGTCTCCCAGGCGCCGAAGCCGGGTGATCTCCTGCTTGTAGTTATGAAGCTCCGGGTCCTGGCTGACGACACCCTCCAGGATGGCCGGCCTTCCGGCGGTGGTGTTCAGCAGGTCTTGCTCCGCCGCCACCCGGACGGGGCTCTTATTTCGTGATGAGGTTGAGGAAGGCATGGATGGTCTGCTTCACGTTCTCCAGGTCCTTGATGTCACTGAAGGCCAGGTTCTGTTCGGACTCCACGTGTTCACGAATCAGCTTGTTGAAGGGGCTGACGGGACTGTCGCAAGGGTTGATCCGGCCGTAGCAGACCAGGTCGAAACCATCGAGGACGGTCTCCAGCTCCTTGCGAGCCGCTTCATCGTCGGAGCTCGAGTTGTCTCCGTCGGAGAAGAAGAACAGATACCTGTCGTACTGGGAGAAACCATCGAGGACCTCCCGGGCTTTGCCCAAGCCCGCCGAGATGTGGGTCCCGCCCTTGGACTCGATGGAGAAGAATTCGTCCCGGGTGACAGTCTCGGCTTCGTCCTGGAAGACGATGAACTTCCGCTCATTGGTGCTGTACTTCTTCTCCAGGTAGAACCAGAGGATGAAGATGAACTTCCTGATCAGGGCGATGTTATGGCCTGACACGGACCCGGAGATGTCGAGCAGATAGACCTCCAGGGCCCGGTTGGTTCGTTCCCGCTCGGGCAGGTCCGTGTTGTACCAGCCGTCATGACGCAGGTCGACGTCGTACTCGGCCCTGCCATCTTCCCGGATCGACCGCTTGAGACTCTCCAGCATGGTCAACTCCAGGTTCAGATCCGCCGCCGGTCCCAGGCGGTCGATGTCCATCATGGCCTGATCTTCGTCCTTCTCCACGTCGCCGGTCATTCGGGTGTTGCCCATGGGGGGAAGGTCGAGCTCCTCGATCAGCTGTTCCTGAGCGAGGCGGACGAACTCCTCGAAGTCGAGCTCCACCGTCTGGGTGTCGCCGTGCTCATCGGAGCCGAGGGTGCCTGTCAGGTCCAGGACTTCCTGGCCATCGCCGCCGCCGGCGTCGGCTCCACCCTGCCCCTTGTTGCCCTTGCCGCCCTGGCCGCTCCCGGAGCCCAGGACTTCCTTCTCCGGCTTGCCGAACCGCAGGGTAGGCAGATCGAGGACGCTGATGTTGGTCTTTACCTTGCCATCCTTGACCAGCTTCTGTCGCTGGACCAGGACGTTCAGGTTCTTCTTCAGGTACTCCCGGAGCTTCCGGTCGTGCTCTGACTGGGCCAGCTTTCCGCGATTCAGGTACATGAGAGGGGTTCCGTCGTCGGCTCGCGGCGGCCCTCAGATGTGCTCGCCCAGGACCTTGAAGAGCACCTGTGAGCAGTGCTTGCAGTAGCCGTAGTCCTTCACCAGGCATTCCCGGAGGATCTTCTGGACCTCCCGGCTCTGCTCGTCTATCCGGCGCGTCTTGTTGGACAGGCGAAGGAAGTTCTTCACGTGATTGAAGACCACCTCGTTGACGACGGACCCGAGCTGCTCGTTCTTGTCGTAGGGCATCTTCTCAAGCTCATCGGCTCGCTCCACCAGCACGGACTCGAAGGCCGATCGGCCCTTGGGGCTAATCTTCTCCTTCGCCACCAGCAGATCTTCGACTTCCAGGATGAGGCTCTCCTCGCCGCCCCCGAGCTTGTCGCCCCGGACGTTGCGCTTCACCGCATCGAGGTAATTCCGGTAGAACTTCTGGCCGTAGTCCTTGAACTGGGCGCTGTTGGGGATGATCTTGTTGATGAAGGTCTCCACCCTGCCGTGGAGGAACTCTTCCTTCGTCTTCTCGAAGATCTCTTTCATCTTCTCGATGTTCACGTCCTTGTGGGACTTGTGATCAAACATCCGGACGATGGAGTCGCTGACGATCTCCAGATCGATGCACTCACTTGCTTCCGTGTAAGCCACGGACAGCACGTCCTGGAAGAACCGGGGTGACAGCCCGTTCATGCCCTTCGACTCTTTCCGGGACCGAACGGCATAGGTAGAGACGAAGGTCAACGTGTCATCCGAGATATGGCGGGTCTGATGAGTCAGGTGGTCGGTCCGCTCCAGGAACTTTCCGTAGATCTGCTTCTCGTTGGTCACGTCCAGGCCGTAGGGGAACTCGATCTTGAAGATTCGCCCTCGCAGGGGCTCCATGATCTCCTCGTTGACGAAGACCGTGTACTCCGGAAAATTGGTGTGTCCCAGAACGATCTCGTCGACGTGGACCGTGGGGAAGTTGGCCATGTCGATCCGCTTACTCTGGATCAACTCCAGCAGCAAACCCAGAAGCTGGCGCCGACTCTTGAAGATCTCGGTCCAGTCCAGGACGCCCCGGTTGGCCCAGATGATCTTCCCCTCGAAGTCGAAGGACTCTGGATCGAATGTGGACCCCACCTTCTTCAGCTTCGAGAAGTTGACGTTTCCCAGGAAGTTGGTGATGTCCTCCCGCCGCAGATCCGTCGGAGTGTGTTTCGCCAGTCCGCACTTGCCCGTGGTGGAGATGAAGATGCGCTCCACCGGCACCTCCTGCCAGCCTCCGCACTTCTTCACACGCTGCTCACAGACCGGGCACGGGAGGGCTTCGGGGAACCAGCGAAAGCCGAAGGACTGCTTCAGATCCGCTCGCTCTCCGTGGGGGATCAGGTCGTAGGGATGCTGGTGGAAAGGGCATCCCGAGACACCGTAGAGGACTCCCTCATCGGTCTGGCTGTAGAGGTCGAGGTGCTTCTTGATCTTGTCGACGGTGTAGGACTTGCCGGCGCCCTGAGGGCCGACGAAGAGGAGCAGCCTTCGCTCCAGACTGGTGTTGTGGGCGTGGAAGAAGAGGACCACGTTCTTGATCTGGTCCTCCAGCCCGTAGATGCCCTCGAAGACCACTTCCGGCGTGAAGTGATCGAGCATGTCCGAGATGTAGTGATGCGTGTTTCGCTTGAGAGCGAGGTTGTCCCGGCTAGCCTCGACGTAGTCCGCGGCGGTGCGGATCTCCTTCAGCTGGTTCTTCTTCGGTGTCGCGCTCTTGGCCATGATCGAATGCCCCGTCCGGTCCCCTGAAAGCGACCGCAGAATGGAGGGTTGGCGCGGAGGGCACGTGCACTCCCTCCTGAAGGTAATAGTACCTCCCCACCAGCATAGCGCAAGGGAAGGAGCGGACAGAACACAATTGTATGGGCCCTGTTTTGTGCGAGTCCCGGGCCGGCAGCCACACTGGCCTTGCCCATGTTCTCCCTCTGGTGCCAGCGGCTCCCCTCGACGCCGCCTACCGCGCTGTCCCCACCCCGTGCCTGGGGCTCCGGTTCAATGCAACCGGGCGATCCGGACCTGATTGTCCGCCCCCGACCAGATGACCAGCGCCTCGTTGGCTGAGGGGGAAGCCAACCGCGGATGGACCCGGACCGACCGGAATTTGTCGAGGGTCCGGCGCCGAGTCCAGGACGCTCCTCCGTCCCGGCTGAGGGACCCGTAGAGCACGTCATCCCGCTTGTCTTCCCAGACGGACCAGACCCGATCTCCCCGGACCAGCACGTCGGAGCGGCGGCTGTTGGTGGGCCACTGGCCGAGAGCCTGCACGGCGCCGAACCGGTCCAGATTGGAGTCACTGGATGTGATCATGAGTCGCTGACCCCCGGCCAGGAACTGCTCGCACCACTGGAGGAACACCCGGTCCGTCCCGTCGGCGCTGGCGGCCAGGACCGGCATGCCTCTCTCCTCACCCAGGGTCTTGATCAGCCGTGAGACCGCTCGGGTCAGGCCCTCCTGGCCACTGACGGCGGCGGCACTGGAGATGGGCGGCGTCAGGAACACCCGAGCCGCGGGAGACCAGCCCTCGCCCTGCCGGCGATCCATGGAGAAGACGATGTCATCCTCGTCATTGTCGTCAGTTCGCTCCCACGCGACGAGGGTGCCCATGGCGGTGAAACAGGTGCTGATCTCCCGCACCCTGTCGGTGGCTCCATCGGGCACCTCTGGCAGGCTCCAGGACTCGCCGCCGTCCTCACTCCAGGAGAGGGAGAGCTGCCGGGACTTGCTCAAGTTTCTCCAGGATGCCAGCAGCCGGCCTGGCTCGCCTGGATCCGCCGACAGGGACATGGGCCACCCCGGTTGGGTCGCCTCTCCCAGATCCACCGTTGGCCTCCAGGTTGTGGCCGCCGGATCGCACCAGCGGGTCGCCACTCGTGCCGTGCCGGCCTCCCCCTTGGCGGCGAAGAGGAGATGGAATCGCTCGCCGGAAGCTCGAAGCCAGATCCGGGACAGGGGGTGAGCGCGGGCCGTGCCGTCCAGCTCCGGAACGGACCAGAGCCCGCCTCCATCGCCGCTGATCCGGGCGATCACCTTGCCCGTGACGTCGAGCCAGACCGCCAGCACGGTCTTGCCGATGGCTGCCAGCCCAACCCTACCCGTGGGACAGGCCGGGCCGTCGAGCAGCAGGGGTGTCAGAGCGTCGATGCCCGATCCAGGCTGCTTCGACCGGAGCCGCGGCGAGGCTCGTCCGCCTAGCTCCTGAGGGACCAGAGCGTCGTCCTCCGAGATGGCCGGCGTCAGGGCCGGGGGTCTGACGTCAGGCTTGGCGGAGGGCCAGCGCTGGAGGCCCATGGCGACAACGGCGCTGCCTACGATGAGAATGATCACCACCAGCAGCAGATTGAAGACGATTCCGCGAGCCGCGACCAGCTCGGCAGCTCTGTCCCCAGGGGCACGCCGGGTGGCGCTGGAGGTAACCTGGGCAGAGGGCTTGGCTGGCTGCAGCTCACCTGACTCGGCGGCGGTCCTGTCGCCCTGTCCCCGGACCGGGTCCGCTTTCGGCGACTGGATGATCTCCAGGGGGACCGAGAGAGAGTCCAGGCTGGGGAGCGAGATTCCAATCGAGGAGAGATCACCCAGCGACGGGTCCAGGGCCCGGGCGGCGGCCATCATTGCCTTGCAGAGCGACCGAGCGTCGGGGAACCGCTTCTCCCGGTCCAGGTGACAGCAGCGATCGATCAGGGCGCCCACGGGGTCCGGGATACAGGCCACGATGGAGCCGACGGGATCGATCGGTTTCCTCAGCTTCACCGCCAGGAGCTGGCGGCCCTTGAAGTCCTGAAACGGCAGCTGCCGGGTGGCATACTCGTACATCGACATCCCCAGGGAGTAGATGTCAGCCAGGGCGTCGGCCGTGATTCCTTGGATCTGTTCCGGGGCCATGTAACGGCCCGTTCCGACCACCACACCAGTCTGAGTCAGACTCACGTCGTCGGAGGCGAAGACCAGTCCGAAGTCGGTGAGTACGGCGCCCCGCTCCGGGACCCCTGACATGATATTGGCGGGCTTGATATCCCGATGGACCAGTCCGTTGTCGTGGATCACCGACAGGGCGTCTGCCAGGGGAGTGAAGATGCGGAAGAACTCGATGGAGTCGAACTCCAGAGGTGGGCCCACTTTCCGGGCGTGCTCGGGCTTCATGGTCCGCCGGTTCAGCCCTTGTCCCGGCAGCAATTCCATCACGTAGTAGAGGAAGTTTCCCTCCTCGCCCACGTCGAAGACCCGGACCACGTTGGGGTGGCTGATGCGGGCGATGGCCATGGCCTCCCGTTTGAATCGCTCCGCCACGGTCGGCTCCGCTCTCAGATGGGGAGGCACGACCTTGACGGCTACCTCTCGTTCCAGCTTGGGATCGTGGCCTCGCAAGACCACACCCATTCCGCCCGCTCCGAGCTGGCCGGCCACCTCGTATCGTCCGAAACGAGTCGGTAGCTTCAGACCCTTCATCGGATCGATTCTAGCAAGAGCCGAAAGGATTCGTGTGCTGACTCTTGAGATCGGACCAGCCTTCCAGGGGAAGCATGTCCTGCAGGGGGCAGCCATCGACCCCTGGGATCTCCGTGTAACCTCCCCTGTCATCCGGGTGCATGTCACCTAGTGTGGTGGTCCGCTGTTTCCTTTACATATGATGCCTGTCCATAAAACCGTTCGCCCCACTATGGATGCCCGCATCCAGGACGACTGAATGGCCGAGTTTTCCCGATCCGTTCGTCCTACTATGGATGCCCGCATCC
>JAJFLN010000843.1 GCA_021772705.1 Candidatus Cloacimonadota bacterium
CTGGCGCCCGCATCGTCGTCGAGCAGGTCTCCCGTGGTGGAGAACACGGGGCCCGACACGTTGCTCTGCATCAGCATCGGGGGTGTCAGGTTACCTACCTCGACCTTCTTCTGGACCGGGTCGGCAGCGTTGTCCACTTCCACATTGCCTGGATTGCCGGCGCCGGAGCCGTCATTGCGACGGGTCTTCAGCTTGAAGGCCACGACATAATCACCGGGGGTGCTGGCGGTGTAGGAGAAGTCAGGCACCCGGTCATCGTTGTTCGTCAGGATGCCTTTGACGGGACGTCCGTTGAACGGTGGGGGATTCACGTTGGTCGGTTGGCCGTCCGGATCCACGTCCTGGAAGGGAAGCCACGCATTGCCGTCCAGCACCTGGTTCAGAGGCTGGCCATTGACATCGCCGCCCTGGTCGGCCTGCTGCAGATCCTTCAATGTCTGATTGAACTCAAAGGTGCCGAGGATCTTGTTCTTCGGGTCTGAAGCGTTGTTGGAGATGGCCCACTCGTACTCGACGATCACTTCCTTGTCGGCGTCGTTGACGCTGGAGTCGCTGAACTCCGTAACGATCACGTTCTCGTTCTGGTCGTAGAGGCTGGCGTCGACAGGAGCCGGGACCGTGTAGACCCTGTACTTGATGGGTACCGCGGACTCCCAGTTCTTCATTCCCGGGGGCGCTTTGCTGCCGCTCAGTCCCTCCTGGGACTCGGCGGCGTACATGCGGGTCGTTCCATCACCGTTGTCGATGTACTCGATGGGCTGACCACCCTGGGCGGCAGGGCCAAAGTCCGTGGGAGATTCCGACAGGGCGTTGATCTGCGGCGCTTCGCCGTTCTCCTTGTTGTCCAGACTGGGCCAGTGGATGGACACGGTCTGGGCTGGATCCGGGAACTTCGAGTTGTCCTCGAAAGCATCGGGAAGAAGGGGACCCGCCGCCAGTGCCGGTCCTGACAGGCTGACAAGGAACATCCCAAGAACAACAAGAACCATCGAACGACTCATCTGCGACCTCTCTCTCATCGGGTGAAGGTTCAACTGGGGACTTGACAATTCTTCAGAATTCAAGCATCCCCCAAAGATAAGCATAATCGACCAAACGTCCATTGCCAAGCTCCCATTTGTCACATGACTGGGCATGACCCGGGGGCTGGTGGGCGCCGCGACTCAGGTCACAGCAGCTGCGATTTCGCTGCACCTGTCCGGGATCCCGGCCCAGTCCAGGACGGCCCGCGATGCTGGCTCGCATAAGTGGGATATAATCCGATAGGAGGACCGGTTCTCCAGAACCCGAGGGGGCATGAGATGGACAGCAATTCCAGAGACAGAGCCGGCGGCGGCGCGATCGTCGGGATACTGGCTGCCTGGACATTCTTCGAGTTGATCAGCGGAGGCTGGCTCCGTTTCCGGTTCAGCACCGGGGACCTGGATCAGCATGTTCTCCTGGGTCACACTCTCTTCGGGTTCCTGGTCCTCCTACCCGCCCTGGTAGTCATCGGAAGGGCGGGTCTGTCCCGAAAGACAGCCGGCGCGAGACTGACGTCGGGGCTCCTGGGACTGGGCATTCTCGGGGCTGGCGCCAGCGGGGCGTGGCTCTTCTTCGTCGGTTCCTCCGCCCGGCCCACACCGGGGAGAGACTCCCACCTGGTCACGGGTCTGTCCTGTCTCTGTCTGCTGCTCCTCCTGGCACTGGGTTCCAGGAAGCAGCCCGCCCAGCGCTCGACGGAGCGCTCAGGCTTGGCCTGGTTGTTGCCACTCCTGGCTCTTGCGGCCCCCTTCGCCACCCTGGGGGGCACCGTCTCCCTCTGGCCCGGGGAGTCCATGGAAATACCTTTCCCAGAGAAGTACTTCCGCCGCAACGAGCCCTTTTTGGGCGCCCGGGTCCAGACCTCTCACGGCGGCGCCGTGAAGATTGCCGCCCTGGCAAACTCGGAGCGATGCGGGCAGTGCCACCAGGCAATCTACAAGCAGTGGCTGTCCAGTTCACACCGGCAATCCACCATCTCCGAGTGGTATCAGGCCCAGCTGAAGCTGCGCATGGAGACGGCCATGGCCAGCGGTCCGGCCGGCGCCCGGTTCTGCGGCGCCTGCCACGAGCCGATCGTCACACTCTCGGGAAACATGGACAAGCGCGGACTGGGGCCTCAGTTCCCCCCGAACCGGGACCAGGGCATCAGCTGCACCGGCTGCCACCGGATCACGGGCATCCGGGACACATTCGGAAACGGCAGCTACATCTACACAGCTCATCGCCCCTATCTGTTCGAGAATGCCGATGACCCGGTTCTGGCCTCTCTGGGCCGGGGGCTCCTTCGCTCCAAACCCGACGCTCACGGCAAGGACCTGATGCAGCCCTTCTACAGTTCCTCCGATGTCTGCGCCACCTGCCATCAAGTGTTTTTCAAGACCATCAACGGGAGGCTTTACGAGATCCAGTCCGACTACAACAGCTGGAAGGGCAGCAGCTACAGCAAGAAGGGAGGCAAGACAAAACACCAGAGTTGCCAGAATTGTCACATGCCCCTCGTGGAGGCCGAGGACCCGGCTGCCATCGGCGGCAAGGTTCACAGCCACCGGTTCATCGGGGCCAACACGGCCCGGCCGTTCCAGACCCAGGACCATGAACAGCTGAAGCGGACAGAGGAGTTCCTCCAGCAGGCCTGTTATCTGAACGTCCAGGCACCGGCGGAGCTGGCCCGGGGAGCGGAGGCTCGTTTCGAGGTGGTGGTCACCAACGCCAACGTGGGGCACACCTTTCCGGGAGGTACGACAGACATGGTCGACGCCTGGATCGAGGCCGTCGCCACCGATGGGGCTGGCAACCGGCTCTACGCCAGCGGCCTGGTGGACCCAGAGACACTCCGGGTCGATCCGGAGGCGCACTACTATCGAACCTATCCCCTCGACATCTACGGCAAGCACCTGTTCAAGCGTGATCTCTGGAATATGTTCGAGCTGAAGGAGCAGAGGCTCATCGCTCCCGAGAAGTCCGACGTCGCCCTGTACCGGTTTCCCGTTCCCGCCAGCACCCAGGGCCCGATCGACTTCCGCGCCCGGCTCCGATTCCGCCGGTCCCATCAGCAGTTCACGGACTACAGTTTCCCGGACCAGAAGATGGAGTTGCCCATCACGGACATGGCCTCCGACCAAGCCCGGGTCGCCCTGATAGCCATCGAGGACGGCGAGGGTTCAGCTTCCCAGGGAGGAGCGGGCAACTGACATGCCTATCGCTCTGGACTCTCGAGCCGTGACGGTGAAGGCCGGGTTCAAGGCCCTGGTCTCGTCGGTGACGTTCAAGGCATACCCCGGGCAGGTCCTGGCCATCCTGGGCCCCAGCGGTGCCGGCAAGTCGACCCTGTTTCGAGCCCTCAACGGAGTCCGGGAGCCCGACGGAGGCAAGGTCTTCTACGGCGATTCGAACCTCTATGAGTCCTACGACAAATTCCGGATGCAGATAGGATTCGTTCCCCAGGACGACATCCTTCACGACTCCCTCTGCCCGGGAGATGTGCTCTACTACGCAGGCCGTCTGAGACTGCCGGAGTCCACCTCCGACGAGGAAATCCACACCCGGGTGGACGAGGTCCTGTCCCTGGTGGAGTTGACGGAGCGGAAGCGGGTCCGGGTGAAGCAGCTCTCGGGGGGGCAGCGAAAGCGAGTCAATCTGGGCGTGGAGCTCATGATGCGCCCTCCTGTGCTCTTCCTCGACGAACCCACCTCCGGACTGGATCCGGCCCTGGAGGAGAAGATGATGGACCTGTTCCAGCAGCTCGCCAGGCGGGGCTCCCGGACGGTGTTGCTGACGACCCACATCACGGACTCACTGGACCGGGTGGATCGGGTTCTCCTGCTCTGCAGAGGCAAGTTGACCTACATCGGCAAGCCAGCCCGAGCGCTGCAGTTCTTCGGCGTGAAAGACTTCGGAGACATCTACACCCGTCTCACCACCGATGGTGCCGACCACTGGGCCGGGATGTTCAAGTCCAGCGGGCTGGCCGAGCGGGACGCGGCTGAGGCTCCACGCATCACGGCGGGAACGCAAGGAACCGCTACTCCTCGAATCGACCCCAAGACGCCCATCACGCTAGATACAACCGAGGCACTGCTGGCCCAGCTCGAGGCCGAAATGGAGGAGAAACGGCGCCCGTGAGCCGATTCGTCAACTGGAGGCAAGCCGAGATCCTGGCGGAGCGTTACTTCGCCGTGATGCTCGGCGACATGGGCAGCACCTTCCTCCTCCTCTTGCAGGTGCCTGTCATCGGCGGTTTCATCTGTCTCGCCTGGGGGGAGGCGAAGGCGGACCCGAAGCTGACCTTCTGCCTCTGTCTGGCCGCCATATGGGTCGGCTGCATGAATGCCTGCCGGGAGATCGTGAAGGAACGGGCTCTCTATGAACGGGAGCGAATGGTCAACCTGGAGATTCCGGCTTACGTGGTCTCGAAGCTCCAGATCCTGTCCATCTTCAACGCCCTCCAGTGCGCCGCGCTTCTGTGGATGGTCACCTATCACGTCGGATTGCCCGGCAACAAGTTGTTCCTGTTTCTCGCCCTCTGGCTCGGGGCCATGACGGGCACCACCCTGGGTCTCTGCATCTCGGCGGCGGTCTCCAGCTCCAATCAGGCCGTCGGCCTGGTACCGATCGTAATGATCCCCCAGATCATCTTCACCAAGATGATCCTCCCGGAGGGGAACACCCACGGGATGGTGGAGACACTGGAGAAACTGAATCCTCTCCGGTGGACTCTGGACCTGTATCAGCGTATCGCCGACTTCGCCAGGGACTCCGCCTGGAGCGATTGCTTCAAGGACACAGCAGCCCTGCTGGCATTCGTGGCGGCCTTCTTCATCGCCTCTCTGTCCGTCCTCTGGATGCAAGAGGAGTGAGCGCACGCAGCAGCCCGTTTACGCCTCCCCCACCCCGGTCGTATAGTAAGGGGCAGTAGACATCCTTAGGATCCGCCGCCGTCTCTCATGAAGAAGTTCTATCTATTCGCCTTCGTCGTCATCTGCTTCGTCCTCTATGCCGGAAACACGGGATACGGTATCCGCATCGGACAGTTCACCTTTGCCTTCGCGCCAGACCGGCAGGCCGTCTACGATGCGACCCAGCAGTTCCTCGAGGACCTGCAGTTCAAGGACTTCTCTCACGCCGAGTCCTATCACGACGAGGAGGATCGGAAGAAGAAGGACATCGCCAAGCTCATCGAGGAGAAGTTCTTCGTCAAGCCCGAGCTCCTCGATATCCGGCATTTCGAGATCCTGAACGTGAAGATCTCCTCCACGGGAAACCGGGCCCGGGTCGCCACGAAGACCACCGCCAAGGTTCTCAACAGCGAGCAAGCCCGGGGCAAGGACGATGTCCGGAGCATCGACACGCTCTGGTACTGGAAGAAGGTCGGGGACCGCTGGTACATGGACCTGTCCAGCTCGCTCTGAGCCGGAATAGACACGAGCTAACTAGTTTCGGTCCGGAAACTCCCAATCCGTTCGGCCCGACCCTTCGACAGGCTCAGACGATATGGCCGCCCGCTCCATTCATCCCCTTCGGCGTAGCTCAGGACATGCTTCGACAGGCTCAGACGATATGGCCGCCCGCTCCATTCATCCCCTTCGGCGTGGCTCAGGACATGCTTCGACAGGCTCAGGAC
>JAJFLN010000844.1 GCA_021772705.1 Candidatus Cloacimonadota bacterium
ATCCAGTGAGTCTCGTTGCTGTTGACCTGCTCGAGGCCGGGACGGTTGAGCCCGGTCCTTCGGGCGTTCCTGGTTCATCAGGCTTACTATCTGCTTGGCCAGCGGGTCATCGGGTCCCACCAGTTCCTCTACCCAGCCAGCCAGCTTCTTCAATACCATCTTCTGATCCAGCTTGGCCATGAGCACGGCCAGCTGGTGCAGGACGCGGGCGTCCTTGGGATCCGCCAGGAGCGCCTTGAACAGATGCCCCAGAGCATCCTCGTGGAGACCGTGATTCAGTAGTTGTTTGCCCACCTTATAGTGGAGCCGGGAGTCGATGGGCACCTGCTGCACCAGCGCCTTCAGCAGCAGGCTCGCATCTCCGATACGGTCCCGGGCGAGGAGTTGATAGGCTGCGTCGATCAGCTCATCGGCGATGCGGACCTTGCTCCGTACGGCCGCCAGGTAGTGCTGGATGGAGCCCTTCGTGTCGTCCTGGGCCTGGCAGACGCTGGCCATGTGAAGGTCCAGATTCACGAACCGGGGCTCCGACTTGCGGCAGGTTTCCATGTGCTTCCGTGCCAGCTCCAGGTTCCCCAGGCGTCTGTAGAGATCCCCGACGAGGAAGTTGGCCGATGAGGACTCGGGCTTCGACTGGAGCTGTCCCTGGAGGGTGTTGATAGCCTCCGGGTAGCGGCCGGAGTAGATGCTGCTGACGGGCTGTTCCGTGTCCAGCAGTTCCTGGATCCTGAGCCAGCTCGCCGAGTGCTCCTCCACGGAGTCGGTCCAGGTGCCCGCATCCCGGAGACGGGCTCGCAGAGCGGAGGCCAGGAGATAGAAGTGGCGGATATCACTGAGGCACTCGAGAGCCACACCCAGTTCACCCAAGGCACAAACGGCAGCGTAGGTCTCGTCCCGGTTGGCCGACTGGAGCATGCCGCCCAGGACGGTGACCACGTCGAGCTGTCCCAGTTTCCAGAGTGCCCGGGCAGAGTGACACTTCACCCGGGGATCGAGTGAGGAGAGGAAGGGCTCCACGTGAGGCAGGATCTCGACGGAGCCGATCTGTTCCAGCGCCTCCAGTGCCCGGGCCTGGATACGGGGGCAGCCCTCCTTCAACCTGGCCGAGATAGGCCCGATGTGGGAGGCGTCGCAGAGCTTGCCCAGGGCGGCCAGCTGGTCCTCGATGACCCCCGGGTCTGACTCGTTCTCCAGGGCTTGAAGCAGAGCTTCCCGGCCGACGCGTTCACCAATGGAGCCCAGAACCCTGGCTGCCCCGCTGCGGACCGCGGGATGGTGATGCCGCAGAGCCTTGACCAGCTGCTCGCAGATCGCCTCGCCTCGGAAGCGGGACAGGCTAGTGACGGTGTTGCGGAGGACATCGGGGTCCTCCTCGAACATGAAGATGTTGGACAGCCAGAGGCCGACTCGCTCTTCCCGGATGAAACCGGCGGCATAGACAGCGGAGGCCCGCTCCCACTTGTCGCTGCTGTTCAGCATCTCGGACATCAACTTCAGGGAGTAGACCGTGTCGATGGGCCCCATGGCCACGGCCAGGTTTGCCAGGACCCGGTTGTTTCGGTCCTGCTGCACCCGGGAGAGGAGGGCATGCTTCCTGTCACGGGGCAGTGAGAGGCTGCCCGCGACCTCCACGGCGTTGGCCCGCACGCGGGTGTCGGGGTCCTGCAGAGCTCGTTCCAGGGCCGCTATGACATCGGCGCTCGCCTCGGCGCCTTCCAGAGCGCCCACCAGGGTAGCTCGAAGCCGGTCATCCCTGGCGGCCGGGATGCGGGCCAGCAGAATCCCGGGCAGATCGGGGAACTCCAACTTCTGCAACGCTGACAGTGCACGGATCACCACCAGGTTGCTCTTGTCGTCGAGCAGCCTGGGGAGCTTCGACGCCAGGGTCGGGTCGCCTGTCTGGCCGATGGCGAAGGCCGCGTCGGTGCGAACGTCCGCATCGGGGTGATACAGAAGGCTGCTCAGACGCTGCGTCACGTCCAGAGAGCGATCGCCGCTGAGGACATAGATGCCCAGTCGAATCGTCGTCTTCGACTTGCTGTCCAGCAGGGCCAGCAGGGCCTCTCGGGCTTCGGCACTCTCCGTCGCTGTCAGGGCGTAGGCGCAGTCCTGACGACGATCCTCCAGATTCATGGCCGAGACCAGCTCGGGAACGAAATCGGACAGGCCTATCTTTCCCAGGGCTCGCGCCGATGCGCAGGCCAGCTCCAGATCGGCTCCCTCCAGGTCCCGAGCCAGCCGGGCGGCGAAGGGCCGGAGTAGCTGCTTGCCACACTCCTGCAGCGGCTCCACTTCGAAGATGTCGGCGACCTGGCCGCCGACCACTCCCGGAAGGGAGACGACCTTCTCCTTGGGTCCCGGTCCGAGGGTGCTGAGCTGGAGGAGAAGGTAGAGAGACTTCTCGGCCTGGCTGGCCACCCCGGTATCTGGGTCCTCTGTCGCCCTGCGGAGCGCCGGTATCGCGGAGCGGTCGCCTGATTCTCCCAGGCGCTGGAGGGCGAACCTGCGAATTCCCGGGTTCGAGTCCCGGAGCATGTCCAGGAACGGCTTCGTTTCACTCATGCCCGTGATCCTCTCCAGTTGCGGAAGTCCCTGCAGCATATCATCCGACCCCAGCCCGGGCAATCAGACAGGATGAGTGAATTCGGAGCCCATCTTCAGGCCCCGCGACAAGGCCGGGGCGAGCGGGTAGCAGCTTGCTCCAGGTCCAGCGCAAGATCACGAGAAAGCTGCAGCCGATGAATGGCCTGGCTCGCTCCATGAAACCGGCCCCGGAGGGCTTTCGCCGTTCGGGGCCGGGAAGAGGACCATTCTCCGAGGAGAATTAGTTTTCGCTGCCTATGGCGCCTGGGGAGGCAGGACGAATTCGTCCGCCGCCTGGATCGGTGCCGTGGTCGCCGTGGTCAGCGGGAAGGCGGCTTCGCTGACCTGGTTGTACTTGATAACCGTGATGGTCTGCATCGGAGGCGGCTGGTCCTCGTCGCCCTGGAGCTGGATCTCCACGATGCGGTAGGCATCGGGCTCCGTGGCGCCCTCGATGATCTGGGCCAGGGTCCATCCGGGAGTGATTGTCTGATCCAGATCCGTCGGCGGCCTGAGAGAGAACCTCAGGTTTGCCCCGAGCTGCACCAGCTGGATCAGCCGGCTGGCCTGACGGCCCGACAGCTTGAAGGTGATGGTCAGGGTCCCCAGGTTGCCCTTCTGCTTCTCCTCTGCCGAGACCTCCCACATGTACTTGTTGACGCTGAAGATCTCCAGGTTGGACAGGACGGTGCGGCAGATCTGCTGCCTGTTGTATTCCATGATCGCCATGATGTCGACCCTGTCGCCCTGCTTGATGAAGCCAGAGACGGCGCTGATGCCCTCGATTCGCATGCTGTAGAAGCGCTCGCCTTCCTGGAGGAAGGTGGTCAACTTCCGGGCCTGGTCCGTGAGCCTGGCTTTGTTGCTGATTTCGTCCTTGTAGATCGTCTCGGTGGTGTACCTGTTGACCACGTCTGACAACCTGAGACGCGAATTGGGGGGGGCGAACTTCTTGTCGATCGTGTCGACTCTGATGGCGGTTTCGGGGACCCGGGTGTTGGCGCGCAAGTTTACATTCGCCCTCAGGACCTGCACCTTTCCTTGCTTGGCCTGTCTGGCTCTCTCGGCTATCTTTTCGGCTTCCTCGGCCCGTAGGCGATTCGCCTCGGCTGCGGCTTCCTGCGCAGCCTGGAACTGCATGTAGCCCAGTCCCGCGACTATGAGCACCACGACTATGATCACATTGCGGTTCATCCTCTGATCTCCTCCGGCTCGTGGGTCTTACCCAGCAGGATCGGGCCGCCTCTTCTCTTATTGTCCCCGTACACGACTCTTACGGGGGCTGGCCTGATGTCCACCTCCACTATTATGACGCCTCCGCCAGCCTGGCAAAGAGCGGGGCGACTCGAAGGGGGAAAGGGGAGGGATTCCTCCTCCGAAGCGCCTCAGGGATGCTGGCTGTGATCATGGGGCCCGTACAGCTTGCGGGCCTGAGCCTGGATCTCCAGCGATTCCTCCACTCGACCTGCTTGTTGCAGCGCCACGGCCAAGGCAGCGAACACTCTCCGATAGACCTCCACGTTGATGGTGAGGTACTGCCGGTTGGTCAGCAACGCCCTCTGCAGGGCCGCGATGGCCTCCGTCACTTGCCCTTGCCTCAGGTGCAGCCGCCCCAGGGTCAGCAGGTAGTCCTCCGACAAGGGATCTCCCTTGAGAGCACTCCGCATCCGGACGATGGCCTGCTCCACGTCTCCTTGGCCCGCGAGAGTCAAGGCCTGCCACTGGATGTGGTCGCTCTGGGCCGGATCCCGGGCCTCCGCCTGGACGAAGGCCTCCCGGGCCTCGGGCAGCCGCCTGAGACGGATCAGCTCCTGACCCCGCTGGTAATGCAGGTCGTGCCG
>JAJFLN010000845.1 GCA_021772705.1 Candidatus Cloacimonadota bacterium
GTCTGATCAAGGGCCGTCATCTCATCCTGAGTCACCCGCTGCAGGGGCTCACCTTCAAGGGAACGGTTGGAATCGGAGTACCAGAGGCAGACCCAAGGCTGACTGGGAGGTGCTTCTCGGTCCGCCAGAGGCCAACTACGAACTCCACCTCGTTGAGGAGGCAGCTCTCTTCAAACGGGCTGATGTTCTGCCGGACCCTCTTGCTGCCTGGTAGCTCAATCAGTCTGACCGGTTCTGTTTCAGATCTGATCCACCATCGAACACGCTTTCCTGCCATCACCTTTTCATCACCCGAGCACCCGGAAATCGGGCTGACACCTGGGGAAATGGGACGGGAGTGCCACACGAAGGCGGCACAGCGAAAAACCAGAGAAGCCTGTGGCTCTCTGGAATTTCGTGGTGCCGCGGAGCGGACTCGAACCGCTAAGCCCTTTCGAGCACATGCACCTCAAGCATGCGTGTCTACCAATTTCACCACCGCGGCACGGTGGAACCAAAGAGGACGGGTAAAGTAACGTCTGAGAGCCGAGGTGTCAAGAGGCATGGCCTCGATTCGGGGCGACGAGGAACCGGCCAGATGACTGCGCCTCCGCCGTCGCCCGGGGGCCCCGATTCTGGTCCCGCTGCGCGGCTGCCCGCAGGCGGTTAGACTGGCTCCAGCATGCTGGCCACTGCCAATCAGCGACGGGGCGGAAAGACACGGCGCGAAGGACCTGGGCCCTGTGAACGGTGCCGGAAGACCGCCCCGGCCAGGCTCCGGTGCCCCGGCTGCGATTACCACATCTGCGAGGAGTGCCGGGAGCGGGGGACCGAGACGATCCGGTGCCGAAAGTGCGTGATTGCCAGGCAGAAGTGCCACCTGTGCCGGTTGGGATTCGATCCCGTCGATCACGGGGATATCATGGCCAAGAACCCCGTGGCGCATCGGTGCAAGGTCTGCGGGGAGCCGACTTGCCGGAGCTGTGGTGAGTCGGTCTGGACCTTTGCCGACGCGGAAGAGCCCCTCCGTATCAGGTGCCAGGAGCAGGGCATCGAGAACGCCACGAAGGTCACGGACATCGAATGGCTGGGGAAGATGCAAGGCCTCCGAAGCCTGACCCTGATGGACCTGAAGCGGTTGAGAGACCTGACTCCCCTGGGACAGCTCACTGATCTGGAGGCCCTGGCCGTGGCCGGCGGGATCTGGAACCGGATGAAGGTCGAGTCGCTGGCCCCGCTGGGAAAGCTGTCGCGAGTCAGGTACCTCCACATCACCAACCTGCAACCTGATGACCGCTCCCTGGCCCCCCTGACTGACATGGCATCCCTGGAGGAACTGGACTGCGGCAACCTGTTTTCGATGGACCAGTTCGCCGCCATGGCCCACCGGCGCCCGGAGGTCCGATGCACCTGGTTTCAGCCCTTCATGGCCATGCCTGGCCTGCCCTGCCGGCGCTGCGGCCGGGATCGCCAGGTGATGCTGACCGGCCTGCGAAAGCCCACTCTCTGTTCAGCCTGCGACGCCGACAAGCTCGCCCGCCACATCGAGCAATTCGAGTCCCTGAAGCAGTAATCCCGCAGCCCCCCCTCCACGTCTCCCCCGGTAAAATGGGAGTCCAGAGGGGCTGGCCCCTTTGGCAGGGCCCGGGACAGCGTCCCGGCTCAAATCAATCCCCCCTTCCCCACGCCTCCCCCGGTCAAAACGGGAGTCCAGAGGAACTGGCCCCTTTGGCAGGGCCCGGAACAGCGTCCCGGCTCAAATCCTGGCCCGAGGATTGCGGCGTATGCCGTCGGGGGTGTTTTGACTGAAGAGACCGACGAGGAGGACTGTCATGTCCCGGCATTTCTGGTACGACGAGTGGCGAGAGAAGAAGGATCGGTATGCCCGGACGGATGAGCCCTTCCTGGACGCGGATCGATTCCATTCGATCGCTGCGGGTACGGGGCTTCCGGCGATCCATCAGACCTCGACATTTCCGTTCCAGAGTGTCACTGATGGGGCGCAGCGGTTCCTGGGAACCTCGAAGAGCGGTGAGAAGCCCTTCGCTCGCATCTACACGCGGCTCGGGAATCCGACGACGGAGCATCTGGAGCGGGTGTTGTTCCGGCTGGAGTGTCAGCACCTGATTGATGCGGCGCTGGCCGCGGATGAACGGGTGCCTTCCGTGGGCGTCCTGGCATGCTCCAGCGGGATGGCGGCCGTGAGCTGCGTCCTGTTGGGACTGCTGGATTCGGGAGATGAGATTCTGGCCGGAAACGTATACGGCTGCACCGACAGCCTGCTGCGGACTCTGGAGAGCAAGTTCAAGATGACCACCCGCTGGGTGGATCTGACCCGGGTGGAAGAGGTGGAGGCAGCTCTGAAGGCACACCCACGAATCATTGCGATCTATCTGGAGTCGCCGGATAATCCGACGCTGGCCATCTCGGATCTCAGGGCCATCGGGAGACTGGCTGACCAGTACAGGATACCGCTGGTGGTGGACAACACCTTCGCCAACCCGTACCTGCAACAGCCGTTCCGGCTCGGGGCGGACATCGTGGTCCACAGCCTGACGAAGTACGTCAACGGCCACTCGGCCTCGATTGCCGGCTGCATCCTGGGGCCCTGGAACTTCATGCAGACCGCCTGCTTCTCAATCTACAAGGACCTGGGACCGACGCCGAGCCCCTTCGATTCCTGGCTCAATTGTCTGTCGGTGCAGGACCTGGGACATCGGACGGAGGCGATCTGCCGGAGCGCAGCGGAGCTGGCCGTCTTCCTGGCGGATCATCCCAGGGTCCATCGGGTCCACTATCCAGGATTGCCGGGTCACCCGAACCATCGGATTGCCATGAGTCAGATGCGCAACGGGGGCGGCATGATCGCTTTCGAGCTGGAGGGGGGCATGAAGCCGGCCAGGAAACTGATGAACTTCTTCGCCCGGAAGGATACGCCGATGGAGCTGGCAGTGAGCCTCGGCTCGGCAGTGAGCTACATCCAGCACCCAGCGTCGATGACCCACGCAGGCGTGCCAGCGGAAGACCGCCGGGCCCGGGGCATCACGGATGACCTGGTCCGGTTCTCGGTTGGACTGGAGGGAGTGTCCACCCTCCGGGATGCCCTGATCCGAGGTCTGGACCTGGCGTACGGGAAGAAGCAGCGCAATCGAGACTGAGGCGCCTACTGCAGCGCCTTTCTGACGCAAGAGACCGGTGGAACCCTCCTCGGTCTTCTCGAGGGTGGCCAGGACAGCCTTCTCGTTAGAACCCGCGCAAGAATAACTACGCAGTTTCGCATCCCATCTTCAGGCCATCTTCGGCCGCTTCTCAATCGCGGAATCCTCGACGTCGCCCACGACGCCTCCGGTCCCGCTCTCTCGAACCAGCCGAATCTGACCCAAATCTGGGCGCGACTTCTGTGCATTTATTCTTGCGCGGCCCCTTAGCGGTTCTCTTGAGGACATGAACCGAGGCGACGTCCTCTCCGCGACAGGAGTCAGCTCTGGCCGGGCTGTCGAGTTCTGGACTCGCCGAAGATGTGATCGGCTTCGGCGATGAAGTGGCAGGCGACGAATTGCTCCTCGCCGATGTCGACCAGGGGGGGATCTTCGCTCCGGCACTTCTGAACGCGGGATGCCTCGGCCTGGGCCACGGGGCAGCGGGGGTGGAAACGGCAGCCCGGGGGGGCCTTGATGGGGCTTGGGACGTCTCCCTCCAGGATGATCCGCTTGGGATGGACATCGGGGTCGGGGATCGGCACGGCGGAGAGGAGCGCCCGGGTGTAGGGGTGCTTCGGCATGGCATAGAGCTTCTTCGCCGGGGCGATCTCCACGATCTTGCCCAGGTACATGACGGCCACTCTGTCACTGATGTGCTCCACGACGGAGAGGTTGTGAGCCACGAACAGGTAGGTCAGTCCCCGCCTCTTCTGCAATGCCTGCAGCAGGTTGATCACCTGGGCCTGGATTGATACGTCGAGGGCTGATACGGGCTCGTCGGCGACGATGAGCTCCGGCTCGATGGCCAGAGCCCGTGCGATACCGATGCGCTGGCGCTGGCCTCCGGAGAACTCGTGGGGATAGCGGCTGGCGTGCTCTTCCCGGAGACCCACTTCCTGCAGAAGGGCGACGACCTTCTTCCTCCGATCCACCTTGGTACCGATGCCGTGAATGACCAGGGGCTCCTCGATGATGTTGCCCACAGTCATCCTCGGGTTGAGGCTGGCGTAGGGGTCCTGGAAGATCATCTGCATGTTGCGGCGCATGTCGCGCATCTGGGAACGATCGAGCTCCACCAGATCCTTGTTCTTGAACCGGACGGAGCCGCCGGTTGGCTCCAGCAGCCGCAGGATGGTCCTGCCGGTGGTGGACTTGCCACAGCCGGACTCGCCCACCAGGCCTAAGGTCTCGCCCTGCTCGAGATAGAAGCTGACGCCGTCGACGGCCTTGACCCAGGCCACGGGCCGGCTGAGGATGCCGCCGAAGATGGGAAAGTGTTTCTGGAGGTTGGTGACTTCCAGGAAGTGCTCGCTCATTCTGTCTCTCCCATGTCTTCGCCTGCCTTGAGCATCTTCCGGCGGATCTCATCGGAGACACTCGCGTCCTGTTTGTCTTCGTACAGCCAGCATCGAGCGGAATGGCCCGGCTCTTCCTTGATCTGAATCAAGGGTGGTTCCTCGTTCTCGCACTTCTCGTGGGCCAGGGGGCAGCGGTTGATGAAGCGGCATCCCTTGGGAAAGTTGAAGGGACTGGGAACGGTTCCCTTGATGACACAGAGCTTCTCGCCGTGGCGATCGACCCGAGGGATGGAGGCGAGCAGCCCCGTGGTGTAGGGGTGCTTGGGGCTCTTGAAGAGCTGCCGTGAGCTGGCTTCCTCCACGACGCGGCCGGCGTACATCACGTTGACCCGGTGGGCCATCTCGGCGATGACGGCCAGGTCGTGGGTGATGAGGATGATGGAGGTGTTGAGCCGTTCCTGCAGTTTCTTCATCAGCTCCAGGATCTGGGCCTGGATGGTCACGTCGAGAGCCGTGGTCGGCTCGTCAGCGATGATCAGCTGAGGGTCGCAGGCCAGGGCCATGGCAATCATGATCCTCTGTCGCATGCCGCCGGAGAACTGATGGGGGTAGTCGTCAAGGCGCTCCCGGGAGGCGGGAATGCCGACGAGCTCCATCATCTCCACGGCTCGTTCCCGGGCCTCGTGCTTGCCGAGCTTCATGTGGAGCCGGATACCCTCGGTGATCTGATCCCCGATGGTGAAGACCGGATTGAGACTGGTCATTGGCTCCTGGAAGATCATGGAGATCTTGTTGCCCCGGACCTTGCGCATCTGGTCTTCCGGCAGCTTCAGCAGGTCCCGGCCCTCGAAGATGATCTCGCCCCGGACGGTCTTGCCGGGCGGGTTGGGGATCAGGCGCATGATCGAAAGGGAGGTGACGCTTTTGCCGCAGCCCGATTCGCCGACGATTCCGAGTACCTCGCGGCGACGGATGTAGAAGTTCACGTCGTCGACGGCCTTGCCCACTCCCTCTTCACCGTAGAAGTAGGTGCAGAGGTTCTTGACCTCGAGAGTGACTTCACCGAGTTCGGCCTCCGGGGCCGGTGACTTCACGTCCGTGATGTGGCTCCCCACGGGAGGAGCGCCGGCGCCCAGGGTGGCATCGGGGATCTCGGGCTTCCAGAGTTCGTCTTTCGTCACGTTGGTCGTCCTCTCTTCGTTCCGGCAGGAATCACCTCAGGCCGAGGTCAGCTCGGGGGGATGCGAGCAGCACCCAGGAATCTCGCAGGAAGTCATCAGCCAGCATGCCGAGGCGTGAGACTTCGAGCACAGGCATTCTTAGCACGGGATTGACCTTGCGTGTGGCTCCGAGCTTTGAGATGTGGACTCTCTTGGAGACCACACCAAAACGGATCGGCTGGTAAAGCAAGGTGTAGGGAGACTCTTCGGCCAGCACTTCAGTCAGGCCCCTGTAGGCTTGATCGCGAGCCGCCGGGTCCGCCGACCATCGACCGGTCTCGAGGAGAGCATCGACCCGGCTGTTGCTGTATCCGATTCGATTCAAGCCATCGGGCCGGCTCCTGGAAGGAATGGCGCTGGAGTGAAACCAGGCATAGGGGTCGGGCTCCACGGGCAGATGCCAGGCCAGGAAGGCGGCCTCGAAGTCCCGGGCCAGTACCCGATCCTTCTGGAACTCCTCCCACCGGGAAAAGCGAGGACGGGCATCGATTCCCAGCTTTCTCAGGTCCGTGCAGACCATCTCCGCCTGCTTGCGAACCAGGCTGCTTTCCACGGGGGCATCGAGAAAGAACGAGAACTTCAAACCCGCCCGGTCCAAGACTCCGTCTCCATCGGTGTCGTACCAGCCAGCAGCGTTCAACATCTCCCGGGCTTCGTCGGGACTGGCGGAGTCGGCGGTGGAAGTCTCCTGACCGGCGCGCTGGCGATCCCCGAAAATGGTGGGCACTCGCACTCCCTCGCCTCGAAGGGTCTCGGCTATCAGACGGTCCACGTCGATGGCCCGGGTCATTGCCCTTCGGACACGAGGGTCGGCAAAGAAACGGGTCTTCTCGGGATCGCACTGCCAGCCGATGAACCGATAGGAAGACTCGGCCTGGCGGTAGACGGTGAAACCCTTGAGCCACTTTCGATCCGTTCCGGGGGTGAGCAGGGTCAGCGGCACTTCGGCATGATCGAACGCCCGGGATTTGAGGAGCTTCATCCGTTCGCGATCATCAGGTACGGTGCGAAACACGATACGATCAAAGCGCGGCCGGCCCGTGAAGTGATTCTCGAAGGCCTCGAAGACGATCTCGTCTCCAGGAACCACCTTCAGGAGCCTGAAAGGCCCGCTGCCCACGGGAGAGTGACGGGCGAACTCCCCCGGATCGGCCCCGTCTCCGACAAAACGATGCCTGGGCAAGATCGGCAGGGTCGCCCACTCCTCCTCCGCCCAGAGGGCTGGTTTGCGGAAGTGAACCGTGAAGGAGTAGGTATCCGAGGAATCGAATCGGATTCGTGACCTCGAGCGAGGATCGACGGCGAGCTCATCAAGGCGGGTCCGGCGGGTCGACCAGCCACGGGGGGCCCGGATGTAATTGAGGGTGAACTCCACATCCTCGGCGGTCAGCTCCTCACCGTCATGAAACCGAACGCCCTTGCGGAGCTCGAAGGTCCAGCTCTTTCCGTCCTCCGAGACCTGCCAGTTCCTGGCGAGAGCGCCGACGGGCTTTAGATCGTCGTCATAGCGGAGCAGGCTGTCGTAGAGCAGGCAGGCCACCCGCCAGGTGGCCACGTCCCCGGCCAGGTAGGGATTGAAAGACCGGCACTCAACGGCGGCAGCGCTGACCAGAGTCCCTCCGCCGCGAGGGTCCGCAGCCAGCGGGTCCGGGGCCATACGGAGGGCAAGCACCGCAACGGCAATCAGCTTATAGACGTGGTGGCCGGTCATCGAGAACGCGCTTCCAGAAAGGCGTTTCATCGTAGCATGGCCGGAATGGCGAGTCAAAGGCGCTGGTGGACGCGGGGAGCGACGGCGGTGCATGTCTGCTGGGGGGTGGACTTGTCACGGAGGCGCTGGGATCCGGGTGACAAGCTCCTGGTGGAGAGGAGGGAGGGCGTGATCCGTTCGCCCTTCGACAGGCTCAGACGATATGGCCGCCCGCTCCATTCATCCCCTTCGGCGTGGCTCAGGACATGCTTCGACAGGCTCAGACGATATGGCCGCCCGCTCCATTCATCCCCTTCGGCGTGGCTCAGGACATGCTTCGACAGGCTCAGGAC
>JAJFLN010000846.1 GCA_021772705.1 Candidatus Cloacimonadota bacterium
TCTTCAGGTCGATGACGTGGAGGGCACGGATCGAGGCGCCGTAGTGCCTGGCCAGAGTCAGTGCGTACTTCAGGGCGATGCCGGAGTACTCGGAACCGTCTGTTGGCAGCAGAATGCTCTTGAACATGATGGATTCACCGAGATGACAGGAGTCTTCGAGTAATCGTGGCGATTATAACACCAGCCTCTTGAGGCCTCCATGGAGAATGCCGATGGATCCCGAAGAACCGGCGGGCCGAATCCCTGAGGTTAGGGCTCATCTCCTGCCAGTTGTGGTTTCAGCTGCGATGACACGGGACGTTACACAGAAGAGATCACAGAAATCACCGAGAGCACGGAGGGCCTTTTGGAAGCGTTTACACTCTAGACGCAGGGTTGCTGGCCAAAGTCGGCCCTGCTTGCTCCTCTGCACGACATCCCCCCTGGGGTCACCTCACGGTACTCCCCTTTCGTTATCCACGACATGATATGATCCCCGACTCCATTGAGGCAGGTGAACTTCCTGCCCCGAAGCCAACGGAGAGACCCTTCCTATGACTCGTCATCCCATCGTCACCGTCCTGACCCTGCTGATACTCCTGGTTGTTCCCCAGGATCTGCTCCTGGCCGTCCCTCCCGAGGGTCGGCTCACGGTCTCCAGACAAGAGCTAAAACAGGGCGAAGTCCTGCTCCTGGGCGTCCGGTCGATGCAGGGAGTGGAGCAGGTCGAGGGGGAATTTCTCGGCAAGGCACTGAACTTCTATCCCACCGAAGAGGGCGATCTGGAGGCCGTCATCGGCATCGATCTGGCGCAGAAGCCGGGGCAGCACCCGATCCGGGTGTTCCTCTCCGCCCGGGACAGCGATACGACCATACTCCGAAAGGACATCCGGGTCCGGAAGGGCCAGTTCTCCGTGGATCGGTTGACGGTCAAGAAGAAGATGGTCGACTTCGATGCCCAGCTCGCAGAGCGCATCCGGGGGGACCGGGAGCGCATGAGTCAGGCCCTGGCTGGTCGCAGCGACCGATCGTTCGGAGGCTGGTTCGACAAGCCTGTGGCAGGGAGAGTCAGTTCCAGCTTCGGCCGTCGTCGGATCTTGAACGGCAAGTCCAGGTCGCCTCATTCCGGGGCCGACATCCGGGCCAGCAAGGGAACGCGGGTACTGGCTCCCACGGCGGGCAAGGTCGTTCTCACCGACGATCAGCACCTTCCAGGCCGTGTCGTGGTCCTGGATCACGGCAAGGGCGTGTTTACCGGGTACTTCCACCTGGACCGGATCGATGTCGCCGAAGGTCAGCGAGTCAAGTCGGGTCAACTCCTGGGTACGGTGGGCATGACGGGCCGCGTCACGGGCCCCCATCTCCACTGGATGGCCCGGATCGGTGAGGCCCGGGTGGATCCCATCTCATTGACCCGGCTCCGCTTCTCCCGGCCGCTGAAGGAACAGCGTCAGGCAGACTGACATGACTACAGGTTCGCCTGGGCTTCCAGGGCTCGCAGAAGCTGCTCCGGCGTGACGATGCCGAGGCGGAGCAGAACGTCTCCGAGCTTCTCCTTGCCTCCCCCGCGTCGTTGTTCCGCCAGTGCCGTCTGTAGACCGGCATCATCGACGACGCCAATCTCCTGAAGGATCTGGCCCAACATGTTCCGGCGGACGAACTCGGCCCGGTCTGGAGGCTCGGCGGGCAACCCCGTTCCGGCGTGGAGGCGGCGGCTATACTGTGTTTCCAGGGCGCTCAGGATCTGAGGCGGGGTGACGATGTCGAGACGGAGGAGGATGCTTCCGAGCTTCTCGCCTTCCTGGGAGCTGCGCTGCTCATCCAGGGCTCGTCGCAATCCCGGCTCGTCCAGGACACCCAGGTCGATCAGGATCTCGCCGAGAAGACTGACCCGGACGAACTCGGATCGCTGAGGTCTGGCGGAGGAGTCCTCCAGGGAGGCTGGAGCCGGAGTCTTCGGCGCCTCCAGCTTCTGATGGATCGAACCGGGCACCGTTGGCGCGATCGTGTCGGGACTCATCACCGTTCCCGGGGTCGTGGCGGCAGCGGGCCGGGAAGTGGCGACCTTCGCCTTGGCCACCGGGGCGGCTGCCTCGGGGACACCGGAATTAGTCGCTCCTTGAGCCAAGGCGGCGATGGCTTTCTGCGCCCTGGCCATCAGTTGCTCTGCCGTCTTCAGGTCCCTGGCGCTACCGACGAAATCGGCGAACCCGATCCGCTTCAGGTGCTTCCTGAAGCGCTCAGAGGGACCCGCAACGATGGAGCTGCCGCCCCTGAGACGGATCAGGACGATCGCCCTGGCGATCTCGGCGAAGACTTCGACCGAGGCCTCCTCAAGACTTTCAAGGTGCCAGATGACCGCCGGGACAGGTCCCGAAAGGAGGTGGTCCAACTCCTCTCGAATCACCGGGACGGCGTCCGATGCCAGGACACCGACCAAGTTCACCTGGGTGTATCCTTGTTTCCGACTGATTCCAATCCTCATCCGGGAGCTCCATCCTAGCACGGTGGCAGGGTCCGTACCATCGGCAATGGGGAAAACTTCCATGGCGGTACGGTTTATAAGATAGTGAAGAAGCAACCGGCTCCGCGCCGACTCCCGTGAAGGAGGAATGCCCCATGCAGCTGCGTTACACGATTGTGGCCTTGGCCGTCCTGGCGATAGCCTGCCTATTCAATGTGTCGTGCCAGGCCGAGAACTCCAGTGCTGGGACCATTCACAAGGCTTATCTTCTCCCCATCTGGTACACCGGGGCCGTCGATGCCACCGTAAAGGGGGAGCGCATCGGTATTCAGGCGCGTCTCCAGCTGAACCTGGCTTCCATGAAGAACGCCGACCTGCGGCTGGAAGCCGGCCGAGGGCTTCGAATCCTGGACGTCAAGATTCTGTCCGGTGCCGACGGAAAGGCAGCCACAGGTGACCGAATTCAAGACGACCTGGAGATGGGTGCCAGTATCCAGATTGAGGCAACGCTCCAGGCTGAGAGGGGTCTGAAGCGAGGTTACGTGACTCTCGCCTTCGACTACGACTTCCCGGAGGATGAGCTGCTGCAGTACATCAAGGTTCACCGGGCAGACCTCTATCCCGACGACGACCTGCGGCGCAAACTGCAGCAGACGGTCGTCGAGTCCCACCGGGGGCGAAAGGCCGGAGGAATCACAACCCGAATCGATCTGCCTTAGGCGCAATGCCCATGAATGAGTGGAAGGAATGTTTGAAAACGAGGGCTCTGCCCTCGAACTCCCGCCAGGGGCCATTGGCCCCTGGACCCCGATTGAACAGGTCAAGCTCTCGTATGTCATTCAAGTGCTCATCAGCACTCTCA
>JAJFLN010000847.1 GCA_021772705.1 Candidatus Cloacimonadota bacterium
CTGCGAGGTCAAGGGGTGATGCCGGAGCGAAGCGGAGGTGTCGCCCCGGTCTGGCGCGTCGGCTGCGACAGCAGCCGGCGTGACAGATGAGATCGTCTCTGCATTCTTCTGTTATCGTTCGTCCGCAAGCCACTGTCGGCAATATTAGCAAGAGGCTGCTCGCCGTCGACAGGGGAGCTGATAGCGGATCGGTCGGCGATGGGAGAGTCGAGGCTGATCGCCGTGGGCAAGTGAGCTGGTCGCGGATTGGTCGGAGACGGGAGGGTCGAGGCTGCAGAACATGCAACGTTTGACGGTTCCTGGTAAAGTGAGAGTGTGAAGACGTTGAAGGCCCGAGTTGAGCATGGCCGGGTGAAACGTGACGTTCCAACCAGGCTACCTGAAGGCACAGAGCTGGAGTTGATAGTGGCAGATGAGGGAGATGATTTGGGGCCCGCCGAGAGACGGAGGCTTCACAGGTGCCTTGACGAGGCGTCAAGGGCGGCGGAGTCGGGTGAGGTAATACCTGCGACGAAGGTTCTGCGCAGGCTCCGACGCGGTGAGTGAAGGCTCGAGTCTGATTTACGCCGCAGGCCGAAGAGCACGTGGTTGCCATCGGAGCTTGATGGCGCGAGAATCGCCCAGCTGTGCCAGAACTCTTCACCGAAGAACTGGTGAACGCAGTCGAGTTGTTGGCGGAGGTCCCTGGCGCGGTACCGCAGGACCAGAGTCGCGGCGCAGTAGAGATGTCGAGAGGAGTGAAGTGGACAGAGATGTCGTAAGCAAATTGGCTGGTGCAGGACTCGATACAGGTAGTCGGTTGTCCATCCTGATCATGATGTCTACTGCGCAAGAAGTGATTCCGGTTGGCTCAGAGGTGTTGGTGTCGAATGGGGAGGCTTCCGTGGATGTTGAGCTCAGGGGGATTAGGGACCTTTTCGTCGGTGACGTCGAGGCCCCGGATTTCTCTGCGGGTCCAACGGCAGAGTACGAATCGTTCTTTATGCTCATCGAACTCACGGCCGCTGACTACTGTTCCTGCCGCAGGCAGGTGGAAACAGACCAGGAGTTTGAGCGGTTGTACAGATTGCTTGGAAAGAAACCGGATGGGCGCGATGCGAATCCTCTGTACTCATATCTCCGTGCGGCGTGTCGGGTATACATGTCCGTTAAGAATGTGAGCAACCAAGAGTTCTCGGCGGTGTTGGAAAGACTGCGTGTGTCGGCTCGTACATTCGGGCATGGTTCATTCAGCCGAAACTACTGGGAGTTGGCCCTGGCGCCGCTCGTGAGAAGGGGGTGAGAGTCACGTGAACGCCGGTGGACTCCACTCCTGCCGAACCACGCTGGAGAACGATGTGAGCCAGCCGAGATCAGAAGGGCAGCCAAGAGACGGAGGGGAGACGCTTGGTCTCATCGTCTTGACAGGGGCTGAAACCGAGTCGGTCAGCGTCGCGACCCAGAAGCGGGGTTGGCCGGGCTGGCCGATTGTACGCTCGGTCGAGAAGGAATGCTTGCAGGACGGAGTGTATTGGCAGAGGGTAAACTGTGAGCACATGACGCGTTTGTGACGCGAGAAACACGAGACGCCAGGTAAGAACGATAACGTCTAGAATCAGCTGCGAGGTCAAGGGGTGATGCCGGAGCGAAGCGGAGGTGTCGCCCCGGTCTGGCGCGAGACCTGCGTCAGCAGGTCGAGTGACAGATGAGATCGTCTGCTGCATTCTTCTGTTATCGACTTTGCGGTGGCGGAAACGACCCGGAGTTGTATAGTCTTCCGGCTCCTGGAGTGACGGAACCTCTACGAAGTGGACGGTAGTCGCGTCCGAGCAGTCTTGAGGACGTATCGCGGGCGATCGACCGACGTAGGAGCCGACTGGGGTCTGGCCGGTGCGGCGCCAGGCGGTCCCTTTGGGTTGGTCTAGCGACTGCATGATGTGGACCTTCAAACCTGAGACCTAGCAAGGAGAGATGTGTTTGCTTACCCAGTCGGTCAGGTCTGCGCGAGTCATCGACCCTGAGGCAACCGCGAGGATTGTCGATTCGGCGTCGTTCACATCCGCCTGGAACTCGTATCCGTTCAGCAGCAGAAAGACCTCCATCGCAGCGTGACCGATTCGCTTGTTTCCATCCAGAAACCCGTGGTTCAGGATGAGGGAGTAGCCAAGAGCTGCAGCCTTCTGCGGAATCGTGGCGTGTAGGTCCCGCCCTTCGAACGTCTGCTGCGGTTGAGCTACCGCAGATTCAAGCGCTGCCAAGTCTCGCAGGCCTTGGGCTCCGCCGCTTTGACGAATCAGTGCGTCCTGGAGACGAATGACCTCACCTAGACCGAGGTATCTCACGGTCACGCCAAGCGCTGGTAGAGCTCTTCGTTCTTTCTCAAGACCCGGCTGACAGCCTTGTCAAAGTCTTGGTCGTCTCGGGACAGAGAGTCGCGCAGGAGTGCTTCAACGAGCGCCGTAAGAGGTACATTCAAGCGCTTCGCCGTCGTCTCAAGCTCGCGTTCAAGTGTCTCGTTGATCGTAAGCACCATATTTCGACCGTCCTTGATACTCGTGGCAATTCAGCGGACTGAAGCCCAAGGTCACTCTCTTCAGAGTCTAGCTCGCTCACCAAGAAGTATACCACCTCTGGACAGAGACGTGACCTCGCAGTTACTCTGCAACGAATCATGGGGTCAGTGCCCTTCGAGACCAATCACAACGTGTACTTGCTTGGCGCCGGTTTCTCAAGGGCCGCCGGACTTCCACTCGTGTCCGACTTCCTCTTTACGATGCAGCGGGCGGCTCGATGGTGTCGCGAGATGTCGCGTACAGAGGATCTTGCCGCGATCCACCACGTTCTGGAACTCCGCTTGTCAGCTGCCTCGGCATGCCATCGTGTGCGCCTGAACCCGGACAACGTTGAGGATCTCTTCAGCCTCGAGACGGCTGTCAATCACGACGAGAGCCTTGCGCTGATCCAGCGCGCGATCTCAGCGACAATCCACTTCTGTCAGTCCGAGTATACTGGATATCCACCAGTGCAGTTGTCCTTGTCGGGTACCTTTACCTCATCGACCTTCGGCGATCGGTTCTCGAATCGGTGGACCAAGATGTCATCTGCAGCGTCGGAGGACTCGAAGTGGAAGGTTCCCCTCTACGACTTCTTTGTCGGTTGGCTCACCGGTCTTCTTTCGGGAACGAGTGCCCAGCGAGATACGATTATCACGCTGAACTATGATACGTTGCTTGACTCGGCCTTGCTTGCGTGGGGCCATGTTCCAGACTATGGACTGCCGTCGAACTATCCGACAGCGACCATGGCCCCGGCGACGAACCCCTCGGGATCGTATCCAACCCGTGCGCTGTACAAGCTGCATGGGTCAATCAACTGGATTGAGACTCCCGACGATGCCACCAATGTCAGTATCCTGCCAGTTGACATGGGATCAGGGTTCTTCGAAACCCCTGTGCTCGTACCACCGACCTGGGGGAAGTCGTTCTCTAGGCCGTTGTCGCAGGTGTGGGACGCAGCTGCTAAGGCCCTGTCGACGGCCACTCGCTTGGTGGTAATTGGCTTCTCAATGCCCGAGACTGACATACACATGCGGTATCTCCTAGCAGCCTCGTTGAGGGAGAACGCGTGTCTGCAATCCATACTCTTCATAGATCCCAACCCTCGTACGGTTCGCCGGGCAGCCGAGGTATTGTTTTCACCTCAGTTTGTAGCCTCGGGCGGCATTCGCTATGTGCCAGAGTCTGTCACCGCTGAGGCGTTCCTGAGGAGT
Organism: Candidatus Cloacimonadota bacterium; assembly: GCA_021772705.1. Classification (GTDB taxonomy): domain Bacteria; phylum Muiribacteriota; class UBA6191; order JACPRK01; family JACPRK01; genus OFTM100. Next base: position 3,749 of record JAJFLN010000847.1, read on the forward strand.
CATACAGCTCTCACGTACCTCAACCGTCCGCTGAGCGCACCACATGTGACGTTCGTTAAGGACACCGACAACAAGCTACTTGGAATCGGCGGTTCAGCGAGAATTTCGCGACTCACCGTAGGCAATCGGAAGTGGAATGTCGGTTCAACGTGCGTGTGCGACCGCTGAGGCGATCGTCTTGCCGGCTACAGATGAGATGAGAGACGGAGATGTCGGGCGGGACGTGGAGGGGAGTAGCAAAGGTCGATAACGTCTAGAATCAGCTGCGAGGTCAAGGGGTGATGCCGGAGCGAAGCGGAGGTGTCGCCCCGGTCTGGCGCGTCGGCTGCGACAGCAGC
>JAJFLN010000848.1 GCA_021772705.1 Candidatus Cloacimonadota bacterium
GGGTGCCCTCTCCTCACCGCCTGCCACCTTCTCTCGAGTTCAGGCACCGCCGACTCTGGATGCCGAACTGGCCAGGATTGCAGCGGGGCTTTCCTTGGACCGCGGAGAAGTTGAAGCACTCCAAATTCTGCATTGCCACCCCGAATCGGTCTTCCTCACCGACGACGCAGCTGCCCGGATAGCCGCATCACAGCTGCGCTATCGAGTGCATGGAACGATCGGAATCATTCTTCGAGCCGTTCGCAGGGGACATCTCAGGCCTACCGCCGCTGCCGACTTGCTTCAGTCTATTCCGTCTCGTTCAACTCTCCACATCAGGCAATCGTTGCTTGATCGAGCGATTTCCGAGCTGGCCGCGCGCTTTCCGAAGGACTGACCCCCTGCGGTAGCTGCCTCGATGGACTGGTCCTTCCGAGTCGCAGACGCTGGCACAGCTAAAGCTCGTCGATATCTGCAGGAGGACCGTACAGTATAGTGGTGCGTTGCTGGGACCGGCCACGAAGTAGGCCGGGCCCAGAGCGGGATTGACGCGGTTGTGACGCATGAGATGAGACGCGTCAGGTAAGAAACGGCTAACGTCAGGATTCACCTGCGAGGTCAAGGGGTGATGCCGGAGCGTAGCGGAGGTGTCGCACCGGTCTGGCGCGTTGGCTGCGACAGCAGCCAGCGTGACAGATGAGATCGTCTGGTGCATGCTTCTGTTATCGACTTGCCGTGAGAGGTGACCACGATCGGCTGGAAACGTCCGAGACTGTAGTCTTTGCGGAAGGCGGCCGAAGGCCGCGCGAGCAGGGCCCGAAGGGCCCTGCGTCGAAAGTACTTCATAGCTCCTCGCACGCTCGTCAATCACGTTCGCCCTACTCTACTAATGCCCAGAAGCCAGCTTCTTCGCACGTGGCGCTCGTTTTCCTCGGTTCTGTTGGAGTTCATTGGCAATCTCAGCCACAGACTTCTCACCAAGCCATTGATAGCGATCCGCCGTGTAGTCTCCGTGACCTCGTTCGAACTGCTGAAGGAACCGGATCATGCCAGCGGGCCCCAGTTCGTTGGCCAACGCTCGGAGACCTCTCTCTCTGATTTGTTCCAAGGTTATCGTCTTGCTGGACATCGCTAGCCAACCTCCCGAATCCAATCCACTGGGTTTGCCACTCGCACGGACAGGTCTCGCCGCCGCCGCACCGCCCTTCGCAAGAGACGGTCATCCGTCGTGAGAAAGACGTCCGCCTCTGCTTGCTCTGCGCACGCAAGATGAAGTGCATCTTGGCCGGAGAAGCCCTTGCTCTCCACGGCACCGGCTCGCAGCAACGTGCGTTTGCTGAGCTGTACTGTCTCTGTGACCGCCTCGAGAAGGGCCTGAACCTGCTCTCGCTTTACTAGGTCAGGAATGGCAAGAATCTCATGCTTGAGGATATCACTGCCAACCCATGTCCACCCGTGAACCTGAACATGCCGGAGAACGAGATACACTGCTTCGGATTCCAGCCGGATCCTGTCTTGCTCTTGGTCGTCAAACGGGCGGTTCACGCAGCAGGCATCAAGGTACACTCGAAAGTGCACCCCTTCGCTCCGCTTCTTTGCTGCCCGCGATTTCGCCAATCAGAATCACTCCTCGGCTCACATGGTAGTACCACGACTAGGCCGCCTCACGCTCTCGCGCGGCCACCGGATGAAACTTGGTCCTAAGTCTCGCCACGAACCTTGGCTGCGCCTCGCCGTTTCACGGTTGACCAGGGCACGGTCTTCTCCGTCCCGGTCTCCACTTCCGCAGATCTCCCCTGAACTTCAGCACGCCAGAACTCGTCTACAAGTGCTTCCGGTTCGCCTTCAAGAGCCACCATCAACTCTTCAACAACCTCGAGTTGGTCTTCGGCTGGCATCTCCACTACCGCATTGAGTATCTTCCGCGTTTGAGCTTTCATGCCTGCCGCCCTCCGTCCACAGCGCAGGAGTCGCCTCTTTCACATTCTACCACGCGGGTCGCTACCATGAAACGGCAGACTGCTTGCATCGGGGACCCCACATCAGTCTGGGTCCCGACCCTGTTTCCACAGCCTGATTGACTCTTCCTTCACCTGTGATGCTTGGGCCAGGATCAATCTGTCACCGAGGTCGTCGCCGAGGAACTCGGCGACGTCTCGAGGTGCCGTTGGCCTTAGATGTTGGCAAGGCAGGGGCCTGCTGATAGTGGCGTCGAAGCGGTGTGGGCGTCGGCCATGGTGGTCAGACACGGCGTCGCCGAGGTCTTTCGTCCCGATTCGGGCTGAGGGTTCGATTGAGGAGTAAAGAGAGGCCGGTTTGTTGAGACGATTCCTTGGAACTGGGAGAGCGAACGGGCCCCCATCACTTCCGGGGAGCGCCATGCGGAACCGTTGGAGTGGGTATGGTAACCGGGCGTTTGACTCGGGAGTCTGGCCCTGTCCTTTCTGGTCCGTTGAATGTAGGCTGTAGCTGCGATGAGTGCGGACTCCCTGGTGAATCTGGATATTGGAGATCTGATAGATCGCCTGGAGGACTGTGAGGATTCGCCCCATCCTGAAGTCGTCGAGGCCATTCGCGATCTGGATCGCGAAGCCGTCGGGCCGCTTCGAGATCTCGTTCGGCGGTGTGCGGTCAAACCCGGCGAAGACTACGTCGCCGATATAGCCGCAGGGCTACTCGGGGACCTGAGGGCGACAGAGGCGGTCCCGGAGCTTCTCCTGCTCCTTCGCTATGGTGAAGAGGACAACGTGTACGCGCTCGAGGATGCGCTCCGTAGGGTCGGCGGTGTACCGCTGGGCGATGTGGAAGCAATCATCCTGGATGAGAGGCTTGATGGCTATCGACGGGCTGTTGCTGTGGAACTCTACGTGTATCTGGCGCGTGGGAAACAGGAGGCTCTCGACTCGGTGGCCGAGCTGTGCCACACGATGCTGGAGGAGCTTTCAGCGAGGGCCAACTCACTCGACGAGAGGGATCGGGGACTTGCTGCCACTTTGATCCAGTCGTTGGTCGAACTCGGACACTTTTCAGCCCGTTCGGCTGACGAGGCATCAATCGCCGCGGGCGTGGTGGACAAGTTCTGGATCGACCCGCCAGACTCTCGGCTCCCGCAGCTTCGGTCGGCCCCAGGACCGGATCCGGAGCTCTCGTTCGTTGAGGAATACAGACTTGACTGGGAAGAGGAGCACAGCCCGCCCGATGAAGAGTCCCTGGAGGACCTCCACGATGGCACATGCAGTTGCAGCGAGTTCAGAAGCCGCCACGTGTCCGCACCGGTCAGGATTCAGAAAACGGGACGTAACGACGCCTGCCCCTGCGGAAGTGGCAGGAAGTTCAAGAAGTGCTGCCTGGGCAAGGCCCAGTCGGACCCGAACATGCCTGCATCTGACCAATTGCGACGAAGCCTAACGTGGAACGTGACAGTGGAGATGCCACCCGTCATCATCCCGAAGCCAGACACGGTCGAAGTTCATCCCCAGGTACCGCAGGATCTACGACGGAGGCTGGAGAGAGTTCGGCTGGAATCGCTGGCGCTGTTTCGGTGCCTGGATGACCTGGGATTGACCCCGGCAGACTTGAGTAGTCGTCTGCGCGACCTGATGGAGTTGGATGCGGACTGTGCCGAAGCCCTCTGGGGGCTGGATCAGCCGGTTGACGCGTTCAGTGTGAAAGCGATGCTCCGGGATACGATGGAGAGTCTGAATCGACTGCCTCATGCGAGGGCCATGTTCATGGGAGGGCTTAATGCGGATTGTGTTGAGGACATTCGGCAGGTCATGAGCGGCTCTGGCTCTCAGGTTTCGCCACACGAGGCCTACAACATGGTGAAGGGCAGGGATCCCCGTGCCAAGTGAGCAAACAAGGGACGCTCATGCGGACGGGCAACTGGACCAAGGCTACATCTTGACTCAACGGGGAGAGGAGAGCAGTGCAAGCTGGTCTCGAGTGTGGCGCAAGTTGCGTGACTCAGCGTGAGATCCATCACAGGTGGGGCCAGGGTCATGACCCTCTATTCAAGGCGCCGAGCTCGATGCTGCGAAGCAGCATCGTGTCGAGAAGCCCACAGGGGAGCCCAACAGTCCACAAGACCCTCTGTTGAGGTCGGCTCTCAGAGAAGGAGTACCGGCAACTGAGGCAATGAAGAGTCCTTTACCACCTGCGGTCGCAGGCTTCGTGCTGACCGGTCTACGCCGCAGACCGACCTTTCGCAGTAGATCACTGACGACACACCTGAGCCAACACACAACGCCGGCTGCGATCCTGGGTCCGGCCACGAAGTGGGCCGGGGCCAGGCGGGCTTTGGGCGGTAGCACCTTGCTGATGCCTACCCCTGGTAGCAAGGTCGATAACGTCAGGATTCAGCTGCGAGGTCAAGGGGTGATGCCGGAGCGCAGCGGAGGTGTCGCCCCGGTCTGGCGCGTCGGCTGCGTCAGCAGCCGGCGTGACAGATGAGATCGTCTGCTGCAATCCTTCTGTTAGACGCATTGCCCTATAATTTCACCGTACCATTCACTGAACTAGTCAATGAGGCGGAGTGTCTTTCCGGGCTTTTGCGGCCGTGCACTTGGAAGTCACTGATCGCTCTGCGCCTCTGAGTTGCCCGGGATCAGCGGTGCACCCAAGGACCGGAGCTCGTGATCGAAGCGACCTTAGACATCCTCGAGCGGTGAACACCAAGGGACCCAGCGAACTGAGATACCGCACGAGGAACTTCACCACATCCGGACGCAGGGATGCGATCAGCGACTTGGCAATCCAGGAGCGGGGCAGGCTGAGAGACCGAGCGACCCTCCACTGTACGACAAGAGAGATCGGTCCCCCTGGGAGTTGAGCGGTGCATCCGCGGACCCGAGCGGCTGCTCGAGAAGACGATGGAGATTCACGAGCGGTGAACACCAAGGGATCCAGCGACCTGCGATACCGCACGAAGAACTTCACCACATCCGGACGCGGGGATGCGATCGGGGACTTGGCATTCCAGGAACGGCGCGGGTTGAGAGACGCAGCGACCATCCACTAATCGACAAGAGAGATCAGTCCCCCTGGGAGCGGAGCGGTGCATCCACGGACCCGAGCGGCCAATCGAGGAGATGATGGAGATTCACGAGCGGTCAACACCAAGGGACCCAGCGACCTGCGATGCCCCACGAGGAAACTCACCCCATCCGGACGCGGGAATGCGATCGGCGACCTAGCAATCCAGGAGCGGGGCAGGCTGAGAGACAGAGCGATCATCCACTGAACGACAAGAGAGATCAGCCCCCCCTGGGAGCTGAGCGGTGCATCCTCGGACCCGAGCGGCTAATCGAGGAAACCTTGGAGATCCACGAGCGGTGAACACCAGATGACCCAGCGACCTGCGATCCTGCACGAGGAACTTCACAACAACCGGAGCCGGAGCGCCCGGCGCGAGCCTGCTGACGAAATTCCTGACAGGGCCCCCCGTCGCCACCCGGCCCGCCGAGACGACCGGATGCGGTGACACCGACTCAGCAGGCGCAGTGACGGATGCGGGGAGGCCATCGGCGACTTGGCAAGCCAGGAGCGGGGCAGGTTGAGAAACGGAGCGACCTTACACTGATCGACAAGAGAGATCAGTCCCCCTGGGAGCTGAGCGGCGCATCCGTGGACCCGAGCGGCTCATCGAGGAGACCCTGGAGATCCACGAGCGGTGAAGACCACGGGACCCAGCGACCTGCGAGACCGCACGAGGAACTTCATCACACCCCGAACCGGAAGGGCCGGCGCGAGCCTGCTGACGAGATTCCTGACAGGTCCCACCGTCGCCATCAGGCCCGCGAAGACAAACGGAGGCGGTGAGACCGATTCTGCAGGCGCAGTGCCGGTCGCGGGGATGCGATCGGCGACTCGGCCATCCAGGAGCGGGGCAGGCTCAGAGACGGAGCGACCTTCCACTGAACGACAAGAGAAATCCACACCCCCTGGGAGCTGAGCGGTGCATCCACGGACCCGAGCGGCTGATCGAGGAGACGATGGAGATTCACGAGCGGTGAACACCAAGGGACCCAGCGAACTGAGATACCGCACGAGGAACTTCACCACATCCGGAGCCAGAGCGGCCGGCGCGAGCCTGCTTCCATGAAAACTGTCCGGAGCATCGGCGCCAGCAAGGCCCTCGAGACGATCGGAGGCAGTGAGACTGATTCAGCAGGCGCAGTGCCGGTCGCGGGGATTCGCTCGGAGACTCGGCCATCCAGGAGCGGGGCAGGCTGAGAGACGGAGCGACCTTCCACTGAACGACAGGAGAAATCCGCACCCACTGGGAGCTGAGCGGTGCATCCACGGACCCGAGCGGCTGATCGAGGAGACGATGGAGATTCACGAGCGGTGAACACCAAGGGACCCAGCGAACTGAGATACCGCGCGAGGAACTTCACCACATCCGGACGCGGGGATGCGTTCGACGACTTCGCAATCCAGCAGCGGGGCAGGCTCAGAGACGGAGCGACCCTCCACGCAACGACAAGGGAGATCCGCCCCCCTGGGAGCTGAGCGGCGCATCCACGGAGCCGAGCGGATAACGGTGGAGGCCTTGGAGATCCAAGAGCGGTCGACACCACGGGACCCAGCGACCTGCCATGCCGGACGAGGAACTTCATCACACCCCGAACCGGAGGGGCCGGCGCGAGCCTGCTGACCAGATTCCTGACAGGGCCCACTATCGCCCCCGGCCCGCCGAGATGACCGGAGGCGGTCATACCGATTCAGCAGGCGCAGTGCCGGACGCG
>JAJFLN010000849.1 GCA_021772705.1 Candidatus Cloacimonadota bacterium
CTCTGGAAGGACTCTGCCGCCAGTTTGGTCAGTTCGTCATCGGGAAGCTGGCTGAAGCGGCCCTGAGAACCAGCGAAGCCCGAACTCGCTCCATCGTCGACACCATGATCGACGGGATCATCACATTCGACTCTGCCGGGATCGTCGAGTGGGTCAATCCGGCAGTAACAACCATCTTCCAGCATCACTCCACAGCCCTGATGGGAATGTCGATCGGCGATCTGATCCCCGAGCTGGATCAGCGGCCTGAGCGAGCCGAGAAAGTCGAGGACCTGGATCTGAGCCAGCGTTGCATCCTGGAGGTCAGGTGGGAAGCTACAGGTGTACGAGAAGATGGGAGTAGCTTTCCTGTCGAACTCGGAATCAGCGAATTGAGACAGACCGGCGATCGTGTCTTGACGGTCATCGTGAGAGACATCACTGAACGGAGGGAAGTGGATCAGTTGAAGAACGAGTTCATCTCCACCGTCAGTCATGAACTTCGAACACCCCTCACTTCCATCCGGGGTTCCCTGGGACTGCTCGACGGAGGCGTCACGGGCGAACTTCCGGCTCCAGCCAAGCAGATGGTCGATATTGCGCTGAGCAACTGCGAGCGCCTGATCCGACTGATCAATGACATCCTCGATATCGAGAAGATTGCCATGGGCAGGATGGTATTCGAACTCCGGCCACTGGAGTTGATCTCCCTCGTCAGGCAGCAACTGCAGTCGAATCAATCCTATGCGGAGCAGCTAGGAGTCTCCTTTGTCCTCGAGGAGATCGTTCCCGATGCCTGGGTTCGGGCGGACGGAGATCGAGTCGCCCAGGTTTTCACGAACCTGCTTTCGAATGCAGCCAAGTTCTCTCCCAAGGGCTCCACTGTGTCCATCCAGGTACTGGGGGCAGAGAGGAACCGGGTCCGGGTCTCGGTAACGGATCAGGGGCCGGGGATTCCCGAGAAGTTCAGGAGTCGTATCTTCAATCGGTTTGCCCAGGCCGACTCCTCCGACAGCAAGGCGAAAGGGGGAACCGGTCTGGGGCTGAGCATCTCGAAGACGATGATCGAGCGGATGGCCGGTACCATCGGATTTGATACCGAGATGGGCAAGGGGAGCACCTTCTGGTTCGAGCTTCCTGCCACACTGCCAGTCAAACCCGTCCACAGGGAAGAGGGCAGCTGGGTGGCTGCCGAGCGGGAAGTTCAGACCAGGATACTCGTCTGCGAAGACGATGCCGACATCTCGACCATGCTTCAGATGCTCTTCGAGAGTGATGGGTTCGTCGTCGATGTCGCGCCGTCGGGCAGGGCGGCACGGGAGCTTTTGAGGAGCGGTCCGTATGACGTGATGACTCTCGATCTTCGTCTGCCCGACGAGGATGGAATCGCCTTGCTCCGAGACATCCGAGACGAGGAGGACACACGGGAGATGCCTGTCATCGTCGTCTCTGCTCGGGCTCGAAGTGACGAGAAGTCCTTGATCGAAGGGGAAGCCCTGGTCCTGTCGGACTGGCTGGACAAGCCGATCGATCCTCAACGCCTTCTGGCCGCTGTGCGCCGCAGCGCCGGCTGGGAGAAGTCGGGCAAGCCTCGAGTCTTGCATGTGGAGGACGAGCCATCTGTGTCGGCCATGGTCCAGTTGCTCTTGCAGGACGAGTGCGAGGTGGTGGCCGTCGCCACCATGGAGGAAGCTCTGGTGCGAATGGATCTGGAACAGTACGACCTGCTCATCCTGGACGTGGCCCTTCCAGATGGAAATGGTCTGGACCTGGTGCCGGAGGTGAAACGTTTGACAGGAAAGCACATTCCCGTGCTGGTCTTCTCGGGAAGAGAGCTGGATTCCCGTCTGGCTCAAACGGTCTCGGCATCTCTGGTCAAGACGGAGACATCGAACGATGAATTGAAGAACCTGGTCCGTCGATTGACGCGGCAGTCGCGATCTGTTCCGGACCTTACCTCGTGAATTCCATGAGTAGACGGTGATAGACTGTGGCAGGAGACTCGATGGCTGTTCCCACTCTGGAAAAGATACTCTACGTCGAAGACGAGCCGGACATCCGTTCCGTTGCCTCCATCGCGCTAGAGACGGTTGGTGGCTTTCAGATCGAAGCTTGCAGCTCCGGTCAGGAAGCGCTCGAGAAGGCTCCCGGTTTTGCGCCTCACCTGATCCTCCTGGATGTGATGATGCCGGGAATGGATGGGCCAGCCACACTTGCAGCTTTGAGGGACACGGCTCTGTGTGCCGAGACACCGGTTATTTTCATGACAGCCAAGGTTCAGCCCGCCGAAGTAGCCCGATTTCGTGATCTTGGGGCAATTGATGTCATTCCAAAGCCATTCGATCCCATGACCCTGGCGGAGACGATTCGAGGAATCTGGGCCCGCAGTCATGAGTGATCCCATGGAGCGCCTCGCCGGAAAGCTGGCGGCTCTCCGAGAGAACTTCGTCAACCAGCTTCCTGAGCGACTGCAAACTCTGGAGAAGACCTGGCTAGATTTTCAGCAGCAGGACCAGAACCCGGAGGCTCTCAAAGAGATTCGGACCATGGCTCACAGGCTCGCCGGCTCTGGCGGGACCTTTGGCTTTCCGGCGTTGTCGGACCGCTCCCGGGAACTGGAACAGTTCATTCAGGGGTTCCTGCTCAACGAGACAGTGCCCTCTGTAGAGGAGACGGAGGAGATAGAGGCCCGGGTTTCAGCGCTCCGCCGCGTGTCGGAGGAGGCCATGGGCGGCGGAGTGCCGGAGGGTGAGAACGCATCACTCTTCCAGCAGATATCGCCAACCCCCTCACCATCAGACACCCCAGACAGATCGGTTCTGATTGTCGAGGACGATCCGGAGCAGCTAGCCGCATTCGCAGCTGCCTTGGCCGAGCAGGGATGGAAAGTCCACAAGGCCGCCGATGGCCTGGACGGAATCCGAGCCGCTTTCGCCGAGATGCCTGACCTGATCGTGTCAGACGTGATGATGCCCGGCCTGTCCGGATACCATCTCTGCCGCTTCCTGAAGAGCAGCACGCATCTTCGGGAGACCCCGGTCGTCCTTCTGACCTCCCTCGGCGAACAGATAGACCGGTTCTGGGGACAGCAGTGTGGCGCCGACGCCTTCATGATCAAGTCTCGCGATCTTTCCAAATTGCTGGCCCTGACAAACACTTTCTTGAGTTCGCAAGCTACTCGCCCTCCGGGAGGACCGCGCCCCTCGCCCACCACTCCCACACCTCGGGGGGTTTTGAGCGCGCAAGTTGCCGGCATGCTGGATGGCCTGCTGAGGGAAACGAAACTCAGAGAAGAAGTGGCCCGGCTGGGACGGACCACCGCCTCGCTGGAAGAATTCCAGAGAGCCTCCCTCGAGTTCCTGGCCCAGATAGCCACCTTTGACAAGAGCGCCATGCTCATGGTGTTGGATCAGGAGTTGCTCGTCGCGACGGATCGTGCATCGGCGGAGGAGTTCACCGCCCTGGTAGACCGTACTCGGCAAGCAATTGCGTCCAACCCGGATCTCACGGACAAGATCAATAGAGTCCCTTTCAACGTTCCTGATCAGCAGTTTTCAGAAGAGGGTGGCCCGTACCTGACGGCTCCGTTGAACGCCGACGGACAGGATTTCGGAAGTGTCTGTATCGGGAGGCGCACCCCAGGGGACGACTTCACTGCTGCTGAGCTAGGTCTTTTCGAGTTGTTCGCCCGAGAACTGGGCGCCATAGCCGCCGCGGCCTGGGGGCGAGAGGTGATCAGCCGGAAGAATGGCGAGCTCCAGCAACTGACGGAAATGAAGGATCGGCTCTCGGAACTCCTGGTTCATGACGTGAAGAACACGACCTGGGCCGTGGGACTGGCAGTGGAGTCCCTGGTGGATGATCCCAATCTTTCGGAGCAGAAGTTGCGGACCATCAAAGAAGCCAGCACGGGCTGCCGCCTCCTGGCCGACATGCTCGTGAGCTTGCTCGACATCGCCAAGATGGAAGAGGCGGAGTTCCGGCTCAACCCCAGTTTACTGAACACATCACAGCTGGCTAGGGAGGTCATGGAGATTCACGAGTCGAGGGCCAGAAGACGAAGTGTGGCTCTGGAACTCGAGGACCTTCCGGAGATCTTTGCCGATGCCGATCTGATTCGCCGAATCCTGAGCAACCTCATTGGCAATGCCGTGAAGCATACCCAGAAGGGTCGGGTTCGGGTCTCTGCCACGACAGCAGACGTTGATGATGCCAGGGACCGGCTGATCCAGATCGAGGTAGCTGACACGGGTATGGGAATTGCTCCGGAGTTTCAGAAGGAGCTTTTCCAGAAGTACGTCCAAGCCAAGGTGCAGAAGAAAGGGACCAGTACGCCGCGAGGTTTCCGCCTGGACAGGGGCCTGGGTCTCTACTTTTGTCGGCTCGCAGCCGAAGCCCATGGCGGCAGGATCTGGGTCGAGAGCGCCTTGAATGAGGGAAGCCGGTTTCTGTTCCTCATGCCAGCCGACGAGGCGACGTTCACTCGCCTGCGCAAGGCAAGAGAGTCGAGTTAGTGCCCGTCCGGCAACCCGTTCGCCCCACTATGGATGCCTGCATCCAGGACGACTGAATGGCCGAGTTTTCCCGACCCGTTCGTCCTACTATGGATGCCCGCATCCAGGACGACTGAATGGCCGGGTCTTCCCGATCCGCTCGTCCTACTATGGATGCCCGCATCCAGGACGACTGAATGGCCGAGTTTTCCCGATCCGTTCGTCCTGAGCCTGTCG
>JAJFLN010000850.1 GCA_021772705.1 Candidatus Cloacimonadota bacterium
GGCGATGCCGCCCAGGGCAATGAAACCGATGGCCGCGCTGACGCTGATGGGCAGCCCACGAGTCCAGAGGGCCAGCACAGCCCCGACGATGGCGAAGGGGATTCCTGTGTAGATCACAAACACGTCCCGCAGATTTCCCAGACTGCAGTGCAGCAAGAAGAACACCAGGGCCAAGGTCAGGGGGACGACCAGGGCCAGACGGGTCCGGGCTCGCTCCAGATGCTCGAACTGGCCGCCCCAGTCGACCACGTAGCCGACGGGAAGATCGACGTCGGCGCTCACCCGCTGCCGGGCCTCCTCGACGAATGAGGCCAGGTCCCGGCCCGTCACGTTGCACTGAATACGGATCACCCGTCTGCCCCACTGGCGGTTGATGGTGGACAGACCCTCGGTCTCCTCGATCCGGGCAAGAGCGGAAAGTGGCAGATGTTTTCCCGTCCGGGTCGGTATCCGGGTCCTGGCCAGCTGTTGCCGGTCCCTGACAATCCCTTCGTCAAACCTCAGAACCAGGGGAAACCGGCGCTGCCCTTCGAAGATTTCAGACACCCTGGGAGTTCCCAGGGCCTCGACGAAGTCCAGCACGTCGGCCGAAGGAACACCGTGCCGGGAGGCCCGGGCGGGATCAATGGCGATCTGCAGCTTCGGCTGACCCGTGAGCTGGTCCACCGACAGATCCGAGGCGCCTCTGATCCGGGCCAGGATGAGCTGGATCTGGTCGGCCACCTCCTGGAGGCGATCGAAGTCGTCCCCGGCCAGGGTCACCCCCAAGTCGGCTCGGATGCCGGAGGCCATCTCGTTCATCCGCATCTCGATGGGCTGTGTGAAGACCGCGTTCAGGCCTGGCAGTCCTTGCATCGCCTCCTGAATGAGCGCCGTCAACTCCTTCTGGTTGCCGGCCCGTTTCCACTGTTCCCTGGGGTGCAGGGAGAGGAAGATGTCCGTCAACTCCGTTCCCATCGGGTCCGTCGCCACTTCAGCCGACCCGGTTCGGGACCAAATACGCTCGATCTCGTCAGGAAAGCTCTCTATCAGGAGCCTCTCGATCCGGCTGTTGTAGCGGGTCGACTCATCGAGGCTGACCCCCGCCAGACGGATCGTGTTGATCACGATTGAACCTTCGCTGAGCCGGGGGATGAAGACGCCCCCCAGTCCACTGGCGAGCCAGCCTGTCCCTGCCAGAATGGCCGCCACGCCGATCAGCAGGGGGAAACGGAGCCGGAACGCCAGGGCCAGGAACGGGGCGTAGACGGCGCCGAGAAGTCGCGACGTCATTCCTTCTCGGCTCCCTGGCCGGACGAACCAGAAGGAGAGTAGAGGCGACAGCGTCAGGGCGATGATCAGAGCTCCGGCAAGAGCGAAGATGAACGTCCAGGCCATGGGCCGGAACATCTTCCCTTCGATCCCCTCCAGGGTCAGGACGGGAAGGAAGACGATGGCGATGATACCGAGGCCGAAGAAGATGGGCCGCGCCACCCGGCAGGAGGACTCCGTCACGGAGTCCAGCCGTTCGTCCGGCGTCAACGGCCGGCCCAGGCTTCGGACCTTCTCTGCCATGGCTCGCATGTTGGCTTCCGTCATCACGATGGAACCATCGACCAGGATACCGAAGTCCAGTGCCCCCAGGCTGAGCAGACTGGCGACGATGCCGAGCCGTTCCATTCCAAGGAGGGCGAAGAGCAGCGACAGGGGGATCGCCAGGGCCACGAGAAGTCCGGCCCGGATGTCGCCCATCAATAGGAACAGGACGGCGATGACCAGGGCCGCTCCCGCTGCCAGGTTGTGGGTTGCCGTGGCGATCACCTGGCCGGTCAGCACGCTCCGGTCATAGACGATGTCCAGGGTGACGTCAGGGGGCAGCGAGCGGGACAGGGATGACAGGCGCTGCCTCAATTCAGCCGTGACTTCCTGGGGGTTGGCTCCCTTCAACATGAAGGCCAGACCCAGGACCACCTCGCCGTCGCCGTCGGCTGTCACGGCCCCTCGACGAATCTCGTGACCGATCACGACATCGGCCACGTCCCGTACCCGGACGGGGACTCCGTCGAAGGCGTCGATGACGATCTGTCCGATCGACTCGATGGAGCCGACCCGGCCCAGGCCGTGAATCAGGCGAGTCTCGCCGGCGACGACGACCTGCCCGCCTCCGACGTTCTGGTTGTTATCCACCAGGGCCTGACGCAAGTGGTCGAGAGAGAGCCCCCGGGCGATGAGGGCTTCGGGCTTGACGATGACGTGAAACTGCTTCTCCCGGCCGCCCCAGCTGTTGACTTCGGCCACGCCGGGGACCTTTCGTAACTCGGGCCGGACAACCCAGTCATGGAGGGTTCGAAGCTCCTCCAGGGTATGACGTTTCGTCGTGGAGCGGACCAGGTAATGGAAGATCTCTCCCAGCCCGGTGGAGAGGGGACCCAGGGTCGGGGCGGCGATGCCGGCGGGAAGGGAGACGGAGCTCACCCGCTCGGCCACGTACTGGCGGGCGTCGATCACCCTGGTGGAGTCATCGAAGGTGGCCACGACCTGGGAGAAGCCGAACTTCGAGACGGACCGGACGTCCACCAGTCCCGGCAGTCCGCCGATGGCCAGCTCGACGGGGAAAGTTATCTGCTGCTCGATCTCTTCCGGATTCAGGTTTGGCGCCACCGAGTTGACCTGCACCTGGGTCGGAGAGCTGTCAGGGAAAGCGTCGACAGGCAGCTGCATCCCGGCCCTCACGGCCAGGGCCGCAAGGAACAGGTAGACCACGACCACGACCCCCCGCCTCTCGAGGGCCATCCGTATGAGTCGCTCCGTCATATCCGTCTGACGCGGGTTCTACTCGTCGATGCAGCCCGCACCGAGTCGTGAACGATAGAGCTCGGATCGGAGGGTGAAGACACCGGTGCTCGCCACTCGTTCTCCAGGTTCGAGTCCCAGCAGGATACTGACCCGATCTCCGGCTCCCGGTCCCGTCTGGACTCGCCGGATCTCGTAGAGCGTGGGGTCGAGTTCGATGAAGACGTGATCCCCTCCTTCGAGCCGCACCAGGGAGTCCCGTTCAATGAGTATCCCTTGACCGAGCTTCTTCGAGATCACCGACGCCTCACCGAACATGCCCTGTCGCAGGCGGCCGTCCTTGTTCGGCAGCTCGGCCCGGGCCTTCACGGTCCGTGTCCGGGGATCCACGGTCGTGTCTATCCAGGTCAAGGTTGCGGGCCTCTCTTCTCCGGCCAGGCTCTGGAAACGGGCCCGGACCTCGAGACCCTTGTGCAATGCCGAGACCTGATCCTCCGGGATCGAGAGTTCGAGCCACACCTGCTGCAGATCGACGACCGTCAGCAGTCTCTGCTCCATCGCCACAGCCTGTCCCACCACGGCCTCTCTCTCAACGATGGTGCCCGCACCGGGGGAGCGGATCAGCAGCAGAGATGAGGCGGACTGGTTGGACTCGATCTGCTTGATTTCCCGATCTGTCATTCCGAAGTTCCGGAGCTGCTGCCCGGTCGTGGCGACCTGGATGCGGGCGCGATCCCGTTCTGCCCGGGCTTGCTGAAAGTCCTGCTCCGACGAGATGTTCTTCTGCACCAACGACTTCTCCCGGTCATGGGCCAGCTCGCCGATCCGGGCATCCACAAGGGCCGCCAGATACAGGCTCTTCGCCCGGGCGATGTCCCAGGAATCCACCTCCAGGAGGACCTCTCCCTTCTCGACCCGATCTCCCAGGTCGACCCGGACCCGGCGGATGACACCCGTTGCCAGCGGCGAGACCCGGAAGAGCCGGTTCTGATCGTAGCCGACTCGGGCCAGAACCGGTTCTTGCTCTTCCAGGGATGCTACTCGTGCCGGTTCGCTCCTGATGCCTGCTATGTTGCCTGCCTCCGCCGAGGCCAGCCGGATCTTCAACCCCTGGCCAGCCGAAAGCCCGGCCAGCTTCCCGGGACCGCAGATCCCGCAGTCAGACTCGGCCATCTGATGCTCACCGCACCAGTCTCGGGCGCGGGATTTCGTCGAAGCCTTGGCAGGTCCGCTGGATTTCGACGGAGGCGTCGCCGGATTGCAGCTGGGACAGACGGACTCCGGGAAGCCGTGTCCACCGCACCAGTCCCCCTTGTTCTTGAAGACCGAGGCGAGAGCCGGATTGCAGACCGTGCAGGTCGACTCCGGCAGGCCGTGCTCACCGCACCAGTCCCTGGCCGGCCGCTGCGTCGAACTGTCGGCGATGGAGATGGAGCCTCCAGCAGCCCAGAGGAGCAGGGCGGCTGCCAGGAAGATCAGGCTGTACGGGCTGGTGCGAGACAGGTTCCCGATACTCTTTGATTTCATCGATGAAACTCCTCAAGCCTTGAAATGGCGGACGTGGATGGCGAAATGGAACGACCCGTCTCCGTGATCTCTGAGATCTGTGATCTGTGTAAATTTCCATGTGATCGCAGCTGAGGCCGCCTCCTCCGTAGCACATTTCAGTTCGCGACTGCTGGTGCCCTGGCCGGAAGGATGTCCACCTGAGTGTACTTCGGCAGCCGTGACATTTTGATGTGGACCACGGTGCATGATAGGTTCGGTCTTGCTGGCAGCGCCGCTCGGGCGCCGCGCCGGTCGTAATCACCACGGACCCGAAAGCGAGGCCACCAATCCATGATGGGTACCCATGTCCTTCCCGACGGAAGCGTCCGGTTCCTCTATCACGACGGCAGTACTCATCAAGCAGCTGTCGCCGGCAGCTTCTCCGACTGGCAGCCTGTCGGCATGTCCCCCCAGGGGGACGGCTGGTGGGAGATCGAAATCGGTCCGCTACATGGGAATGTGTTCTACAAATTCGTGACCCCCGAGGGCTGGCATCTGGATTCCTTCAACTACAGGAAATCGCAGGATGGGGGCTCGTCGTTTCTCAACGCCGAGGGAGCTTGCGGTCAAGTCATTCGCAGGGCCTTCTATTCGTCGGCGCTGGGCAAGAGCAAGAGCTACTGTGCCTATCTGCCCCCGGCATACGCCAAGCAGCAGTGGCGGTCCTTTCCGGTCCTGTTTCTCATGGGAGGGCTGTTCGAGGAAGAGACAGGCTGGGTCGATAGGGGCTCTGTGGATGAGAAGCTCGATGAGCTGATCCTGTCCGGGACCGTGGACGACTTCATCGTCGTCATGCCAGCCAAGGACGACGCTGTTTTTCATGAGGAGTTGTGGAATTCCTACATGTCATTCCTGGCTCACGACCTGCCCCGTCACGTGGAGTCCGAGTACCGGACCCTGCCGGTCCGTGGCTCCGAGGGGCTGTCCATCGGTGGGGGCTGGGCCATTCGTCTCGGTGCCATTCTGCCGGAGCAGTTCTGTTCCGTCAGCGGCCTGTCGGCTAACTTCGATGGGGAGTTCTACGAACTGGTACAGGCCAATCAGACACGAATCCGGCATTCTGGAGCTCGATTCCGCATCGCCTGCGGATCCGGCGAGGGACCTGTGATTCAGAACAACTCCGAGTTCTCCGAGTTCCTTCATCGCCTCGAGATCTCCAACGAGTTTCACGTCAATGAGGGGCCTCATGACTGGGAACTCTGGGGAGCCCAGATCGGCCACTCATTCCAGTTTCACGATCACAGCTTCAAGCAGAAACTCGGCGGATAGAGGCCCCGTGACCCGGCCATGATTGTCGACGCCCATGCTCATATCGAAGGTCTGCCTGGCTGTCCCTGGCAGGATCCGCCGGAGTTGATGGTTCGCCTCCTCGATGAGGCATCCATCGATCGGGCCATCGTCATGACCTATGTCGATGCTCCCGGCGACTTCGGGGGCTACGATCCCATCGACTATGTCGCCAGAGCCATCGCCAGCTTTCCCGACCGGCTCTGGGGATTCGCCCGCCTGGACCCCGGGGCCGGAACAGCGGCTCAGGAGCTGCTGGCTCGATGTGTCTCCCACCTCGGCTTCAAGGGGCTGAAACTCCATCCCTTCGGATACCGGCAGCCTCCGGATAGCGAACAGACCGTGGCCCTGGTCCGGGTCGCCGCGGATCTGGGAGTTCCCGTGCTCCTGCACTGCGGTGACGAGGACTACACCCGCCCTCTCGACCTGGCCCGCCTCGCCCGAGCCTGCCCGGAGGCAAAGATCATCTTCGGTCACATGGGTGGCTACTTCCACGTTCACGACGCCATCTCGGTGGCACAGGAGTATGGCAACGTCTATCTCGAGACCTCCGGAACGCCTTATCCCGCCCCCATCGCCGCCGCCGTCAACGCCATCGGGCCGGAGCGAGTCCTCTTCGCCTCCGACGGACCGGGCTGCGACCCGAGGATTGAACTCCACAAGGTGGAGCGAGCAGGATTGAAGGGGTCCGCTCTCAGCCGGGTCCTGGGGGAGAACATCGCCGAGATGCTCGAGTTCGCCGGAGGAACACCAGCGGGCGGCGGCGGTGAAGGACAGCCAGTCGGTCCGGACGAGGAGGCAAGTGCACCCTCGAGTCCCGGTACAGATGCAGGGGAACACCGGGAGGGACGATCCAGCGAAACCGCTGACTTGACTGGCACGGAGCCATTCGTTGCAGCCCTCCAGTCCCCAGGAAGCCCGAGAGGGCACTGCTGCCGTCTATGACCGTCATCGATGTCCACGTCCACGTAGGCCCCTCGCTCTACGGCGGAGGACTGGAAGCTGATGATTTGCTGAAGGCGATGGATGCTCTGTCGGTGGATCGATCCGTCATCATTCCTCCAAAGCCCCCCGGTTATCGGTTCGAAGAGGTCCACGACAAACTGACACACCTGGCAGCACTGCACCGGGATCGGTTCGTTCCCTTCTGTCGCGTCGACCCCTGGCAGCGTCAGGGGGCGGAGAAGGAGGTTCGTCGCTGCTTGCTGGACCGAGGCATGGCCGGCCTGTTCCTTCATCCCTTGGAGGAGAACTTTCCCGTCAATCTCCCTCTCGTGGATCCCCTGATCCGTGTGGCGGAGGAGGCCAGCGTCCCGGTGATGCTCGCCGGTGGTCACGTCCGGGTCAGCCTGGCGCCACAGATCGGCGACCTGGTCAGAAGATGGCCTGACGTCTCCTTCGTCGTCACCTCCGGAGGACAGATCAACGTCAGCGGAGTGGCCCTGGCCGAAGCCCAGACTCTCTTCCAGGAGTATCCCAACACCTGGCTCGAGACCTCCGGCATCTACCGCCTCGACTTCATCGAGGACATAGCGGAGGAGATCGGCGCCGAGCGAATCCTCTTCGGGTCCGACGCACCCCGCTACGACATGGCCTTGGAACTGAAGCGAGTCCAGTGGGCCCACCGGCCCGAGCAGGAGAAGGCCCTCATGGCCGGAGGCAACGCCAGCCGTCTCCTGGGCCTCGAGTCCCCGTAGCTCCACCGGAACCCCCGTTCGCCCCACTATGGATGCCCGCATCCAGGACGACTGAATGGCCGAGTTTTCCCGATCCGTTCGTCCTACTATGGATGCCCGCATCCAGGACGACTGAATGGCCGAGTTTTCCCGATCCGTTCGTCCTGAGCCTGTCG
>JAJFLN010000086.1 GCA_021772705.1 Candidatus Cloacimonadota bacterium
GAGGTCGCTGTCACCTTGATCTCGTGAACCCCCGTCGAAAGGGTAGTCGAGGTCAGATTCACCCCTTGTCCCAGCACCCCATCCAGGTCACTTTCCCAGACGAGTGCTTCTCCAGTGAGGTCCCCTTCCGGCGGGACAGAACTCTCGACCAGGAAGGGAACTTCTTCGCCTTCCAGGAACACGGAGCCCACGCCGGGCTCTATCATCGCCACCGTCGGCGTCACCGGCTCCACCCAGACCGTCACGAAGGTCTCGATGTACTTTCCCGCAGTGTTCGTTGCGTAGAGAACGACCTCGTTGGTCTCCGGATAGGTGAAGACGTGACTGGTCGTCTCTCCCGAAGCCACGATCCCCTCCCCCACAGCCTCCCACTCGAGAGCTTCACCCACCAGATCTCCATCAACTTCGTCTTCTGATGAACCGGTGAAGGTGACGCTGGTTCCATAGGGGACCGAAATGCCACTCGCTGGGGCGGTGATCGCAATCGAGAGTGGAGGCATATGGGCGAATACCTCGCCTTCCACGACAGCCTCCGTCGTCAGGTGGGCGCTGTTGACTGCCGTCGCTTTCAGGACCTGCCAGCCCGGGACCAGGGCGGTGACGATGCAGGACTCGCCCACCCCAACAACCCCGAACTGATCGTGCTCCCAGATAATGGATGTGCCCGTTAGCGGGCCATCGAAGGCATCCGAGGCAGTCGCTTCCAGCAGAACTTCCTGCCCCAACCAGACCTTGTGATCGTTAGCGGGAGTGTCAACCACGATGTCCGGCCACGTTGGCTCTCGCGGAAGCACCCACATCTCCAGCGCTTGCTCCAGGGCAACGCCAGTGACCGCATCGCGAAGGACGAAACCGTACTTCACGTTGTAGGGAAGCGCCGTCCAATCGTAGTCTTCGTCAAATCCGTACCCAACCCCGATCTCGCTCGGCTCCACCGGCAGATCGAACTCAAATGATTGGGTCGTGATCTCGCTAACGGTCGCTGTCTCCCAGGCGAGCAATCGCTTCGAACTCAGATCAATCAAGGCCTTCGAGGTAATGATCGTCGCCGTCGTTCCGTAGGAGTACAGATTGGAACGTAGATACTGCTTTTCCGGGTTCCAGATGACTACGCCAAACCCCTCATCAGTCGCGACGAGAGGCGCTACGACAGTCTGTGTCTCCGAGTCCCAGATCGAGTAGACGAGATTCTGATCGAAGTCCACCACCCGCACCACATCCTGGATGAGTGGCTCACCGGCCATCACTTGATTGGCAGTGACGATGAACGTGAAGGCAAACAGCAAGACCGCAAGGCGCGGCAACAGATGAGATCGCCCCATCGTGGAAGTCCTCCAGACGAGCTTGCGCAAGGCCAGCCCGCAGGGACACGCATAAGGAAACGGCGGCGTGTCTCGTTCGTCAGTGATTCTCCTCGGAGCCAGAAGACTTCTCAAGTCTCTACTCTTCCAGCCGGTTACCCACATACCAAAGTTCCCCTTACTCTGATCCCCTGTCACCGTTCTCGAAGTTGGCTCGCAACGAGGACGTTCGTCCGTGACAATGTATAACATTACCAGTGTAGACTCGAAATGCAAGCCTTTCTATCGAATCACTCGGAAAAGTTATGCTACCCCCACCGCTTCAGGAACCTCGGTCACAATGACGCATCCTCCCCATGGGTGAATTCTGGTATCGAGCCGCGACTCTCGACGGGGAGACTCTCACCGGCGTGCTGGCAGCACGATCTGAACAGGAAGTGCGCCAGCATCTCGAAACGGAGGGTCTCGTTCTCCTCTCGACGGGCGAACGATCCGGCTGGTATCAGTTTCGAGGGGGAGGCCGCCCTTCCAACAAGAACCTGCTCACGTTGACCCGCGAACTGGGCTCCCTGATACGTGCTGGAATGCCCATCGCGGAGGCCATCGAGGCGCTGATCGAAGAAGAGAGGGCAGATTCAGGAAGTTCGAGGCGGCAGTCCCAGTCCGGAAGCCTCCTTCGAAGGATCCTCCGTGAGGTCCGTGAAGGACAGACTCTGTCAGGGGCCCTTGAGAACCGACGGGGGAGCTTTCCGGAACTCTACATACACACAGTCCGGGCTGGAGAGCGATCCGGCCAACTTGGCGCCAGCCTGATGCGTCTGGCTGAACATCTGCAACAGGTCGAAGAACTTCGTCAAAAGGTAGTCGGCTCCCTTCTCTACCCCGCAGTCCTGACAGCCGTTTCACTGGGCGTCCTCGCCTTTCTTGGTGGCTACGTCGTCCCCTCCTTCGCTCTCATCCTCGAGGACACTCACGCCCGCTTGCCCTGGGCCACCCAGGTCGTACTGGCAGCATCCGACTTCCTCCGTTCCTATGGCGGCCTCCTGGCCGTCAGCCTGGTATTTCTGGCCCTGGGAGCCGCAGCCTACAGGCGCACAGCTGGCGGCCACCTCAGGACAGATGGTTGGCTACTCGCAACTCCCGTCATCGGGCGCGTCATCCGTCAGCAGGCCACAATCGTCTTCTGCAGAAACCTCAAGACACTCCTTGAAGGCGGCATCCCCCTCGTGGGGGCTCTGGATATCTCCACTGCCTCTGTCTCCAACCGGGCTCTATCCGCAGCCCTCAGTGCCGCCTCAGATACAGTTCGTCAGGGCGGGGCCCTCCACACCGGACTTCTGGGCGTGCCCGACTTCCCCCGAAAGGCAGCGCGGATGATCCACGTAGCCGAAAAGAGCGGTGAACTCGATGAGATGCTCTCTCATGTCGCGTCTCTCTACGAGTCGGAGGTAAACTCCCGATTGCTTGCCTTCACGAAGCTCCTCGAGCCGGTACTGATGCTCCTCATGGGAACGGCAGTCGCCTTCATTCTGGTGGCCATGTTCCTCCCGATTCTCGAACTGGCAGGAACCCTTTGACCAGTCGCTAGCAACAATGCCCATGAATGAGTGGAAGGAATGTTTGAAAACGAAGGCTCTGCCCTCGAACTCCCGCCAGGGGCCATTGGCCCCTGGACCCGAATGAACAGGTCGAGCTTTCGTATGTCATTCAAGTGTTCATCAGCACTCTC